>CAMWLB010000040.1 GCA_947174985.1 uncultured Lachnospiraceae bacterium
CCAGCCTTTGGGCGGCGCACAGGGACAGGCGACCGAGATTGAAATCGCGGCAAAGCATATTTTGCAGACGAAGGAAAAGTTAAACCGTATGCTTGCAGAAAATACCGGCAAGGATTATGAAGTGATTGCGGCAGATACGGAGAGAGACAACTGGAAGTCCGCACAGGAAGCGCTGGAGTACGGACTGATTGACAAGGTGATTACATCACACGCATTATCTGAAGAAAAGTAAAATAAGAGGTGTATTGCGGGCGTAGTCCGCAATATAGAAAGGAAGTTATGGCAGCAAAAATTTCCGGCGGCGATATAAGATGCTCCTTCTGCAACAAGACGCAGGACCAGGTCAGAAAGCTGATAGCGGGACCGGCGGGCATCTATATCTGCGATGAATGTATAGAAATATGTGGAGATATTTTAGAGGAAGAGTTTGAAGAGGAAAGCATGCCTGTGGAGGAAGCGCCTGATTTTAAGCTTTTGAAACCGGTAGAAATCAAGCATTTTCTGGACGAATACGTGATTGGGCAGGAGGAGGCAAAGAAAGTACTCTCCGTGGCTGTCTATAATCACTACAAAAGGGTGACGGCGCAGAACAATCCGGATGATGTGGAGCTGCAGAAGAGCAATGTCATCATGATAGGTCCCACCGGCTCCGGCAAGACCTATCTGGCACAGACACTGGCGAGGATTATCAATGTTCCCTTTGCCATCGCGGATGCGACGACACTGACGGAGGCAGGCTATGTGGGCGAGGACGTGGAGAACATTCTCCTAAAGCTGATACAAGCGGCTGACTATGATGTGGAGCGCGCCCAGTACGGCATGGTCTACATTGACGAAATCGATAAGATTACCAAGAAAAGTGAGAATGTGTCCATCACCCGTGATGTGTCGGGTGAGGGCGTTCAGCAGGCTCTCTTAAAAATCATAGAGGGTACGGAAGCGAGCGTACCGCCCCAGGGCGGCAGAAAGCACCCGCATCAGGAATTGATTCAAATCGACACCTCCAATATTCTCTTTATCTGCGGCGGCGCCTTTGACGGTCTGGATAAGATTGTAGAGACGAGGCTTGACCGCAAGTCCATCGGCTTTAATGCGCCGGTGACGGAAAAGGCAGATAAGGAAATCGGAGAGATTCTGGGCGAAGTGACACCGCAGGATTTGGTGAAATTCGGTCTGATTCCTGAATTTGTGGGGCGTGTTCCCATCAACGTATCTCTGCAGGGACTGGATAAGAAAGCATTAAAGCGTATCTTAATGGAGCCGAAAAATGCATTGATTAAGCAGTATCAGAGGCTGTTTGAGATGGACGGCGTGCAGCTTACCTTTGAGGAGGACGCTATCGACGCCATTGCGGAGAAGGCGTTGGAGCGTAAGACGGGCGCAAGGGGGCTTCGTTCCATCATGGAGAGCATAACGCTGGATACCATGTATACCATACCGTCCGATGATACCATAGAGGCGGTCATCGTTACAAAGAGTGCGGTAGAGGGAGTCAGCAAGCCGTTGACGATACATCGGGAGACCGCCATGAAAAAAGCAAAGTAAGTGAGTGAAACGCCGCCGCTTTTGAAGTGCGGCGTTTTTTGCCTTTGCGGCATGTATCATGATAATTGGGGAGAACAGGCAGAATATGGAAGAATTGACAAAGGATATGGAAAGAGGCATATTGCAGATACCGGCAGTGGCGTTACGAGGACTCAGCATTTTGCCGGGTATGGTTATTCATTTTGATTTAAACAGACAGAAATCTATCTATGCAGTAGAGCAGGCAATGTTAGGCGAACAGCTTCTTTTTGTGGTGACACAGAAGGAGGAGGCGACGGAGGAGCCGAACATGGAAGACCTCTATGGTGTGGGCACAGTTACCCGCTTAAAGCAGATGAGCCGGCTGCCGAACGGAATTGTGCGCGTGCTGGTGGAGGGAACGGAAAGAGGCAGGCTTCTTTCGCTGAGCGAAGATACAAGCGAGTACCTCTCTGCTGAGGTAGCGTTGATGCCGCAGGATGCGGCGGACACAGATGAAAGCCATAAGGAAGCCATGGCAAGGCAGTTGAAAGAGTTGTTTCATACTTACAGCGCATTAAATCCAAGAAGCGGTAAAATACTGGATAAAAAGCTGGATACTATGGAAAACCTTGTGCTTATCATAGACAGCATTGCCAGCGGCATGCCCCTGCCGGTTGCCACCAAGCAGACCGTGCTGGCGGCAGAAACCCTGACGGAGCGGTATGATTTTTTGTCCTCCGTGCTGTACAATGAAATCAATATCGGTATGATTCGAAAGGAATTGGGAGAAAAGCTGCAGAAGAAGGTCAATAAAAACCAGAAGGATTATCTTCTCAGGGAGCAGATGAACGCAATTCGGGAGGAACTGGGGGAAAACAATACCTTTTCCGATGCAGATATGTTTTTGGAACAAGTGAAAAAGCTGAAGGCGGACAAGGAAGTAAAGGAAAAGCTGGAGAAAGAGATTTCCAGGTTTAAGAGCCTGTCCGTGAGCAGCACGGAAAGCGCGGTGGAGCGCACCTATATTGAGACGCTTTTGGAGATGCCGTGGAATAAGCTTTCCAAAGAAAATACGGATATGAACCGCGCGGAGCAGATTCTGGAGGAGGACCATTACGGGCTGAAACAGGTCAAAGAGCGCATACTGGAGTTTCTGGCGGTGCGGAGCCTGAAAGCCGCCAATGCTGGTAAAAATACACATGCAGGTAAAAATGCCAATTCAGGTAAGAATGGCAATGCAGACAAAAATCTGTTTTCGGACAGTCCGATTATCTGTCTGGTGGGACCGCCGGGCACGGGAAAAAGTTCCATTGCAAAGAGTGTGGCAAGGGCGCTTTCCCGTGAATATGTGCGAATCAGTCTGGGTGGTGTCAGGGACGAGGCGGAAATCAGGGGGCACAGGAGGACCTACGTGGGCGCCATGCCCGGCAGGATTGCGGCAGGCTTAAAGCAGGCGGGCGTCGGCAATCCACTGATGCTTTTGGACGAGATAGACAAGGTGAGCAGCGATTACAAGGGAGATGTGTCGGCGGCGCTTTTGGAGGTGCTTGACGGCGGCTTAAACAGCCGCTTCAGGGACCATTACATTGAGCTGCCCATCAATCTTTCACAGGTACTCTTTATCGCCACGGCAAATGCTACAGCGGGAATCCCCAAGCCGCTTTTGGACAGAATGGAACTGATAGAGGTCAGCAGCTATACGGACAATGAAAAGTTCCATATAGCGAAGGAACATCTGCTGAAGCGGGCATATGAAAAGCATGGACTGGACGGCAGGCTTGTCATTGGAGACAGCGCCATCAAAGCCGTTATCGAGGGCTATACGAGGGAAGCCGGCGTCAGGGGACTGGAGCGCAGGATAGGCGAAATCTGCCGCAAGGCTGCAAGGGAGCTTTTGAAGGTAAAGCCGGAAAAGCAGGAAAAAACGGTATTCAAAGTGACCTCGCGAAATCTGGAGAAGTATTTGGGAAAGGCAAAATATACCCGAAATCCTGCTAACCTCACGGAAGAGGTAGGCATTGTGCGCGGGCTTGCGTGGACCAGTGTCGGCGGCGACACCTTGCAGATAGAGGTCAATAAGATGCCCGGTAAGGGCGAACTGCGGCTGACAGGGCAGATGGGCGATGTGATGAAGGAGTCCGCCATGACGGGCTTAAGCTACGTCAGGTCCATCAGCAAGGATTACGGCATATCGGCGGACACCTACAAAAAGAATGACTTTCACATACATATTCCCGAGGGAGCGGTTCCCAAGGACGGACCCTCCGCGGGAATTACCATGGCGACGGCGCTTGTGTCGGCGCTTACGGGAATTCCGGTGAAGGCAGAGCTTGCCATGACAGGAGAAATCACGCTACGGGGCAGGGTGCTTCCCATAGGCGGGCTCAAGGAAAAAATACTGGCGGCAAAAATTGCGGGTATAAGACAGGTGCTTGTGCCTAAGAAGAATGAAAAGGATGTAGAAGAAATAGATGCGGAAATCAAATCGGGTGTAGAGATTATTTTTGTAGAGCGCATGGAAGAGGTTTTGCAGTATGCTTTAGCCACGGCGGAAGGAAAGGAGAGCGGAAATGGTAATTAAAAACGTGGCTTTGGAAACCGTGTGCGGCATCACCAGCAAAATACCGGATAATTTGTATCCGGAGGTGGCGTTTGCAGGAAAGAGCAACGTTGGAAAGTCTTCCCTGATAAATGCGCTGATGAACCGGAAATCCCTTGCCCGCACCAGCTCCCAGCCCGGGAAAACCCAGACGATAAATTTCTACAACATCAACGGCGAAATTTACTTTGTGGATTTGCCGGGGTACGGCTATGCGAGGGCAAACGAGGAGGTCAAGGCAAAGTGGGGCAAAATGGTAGAAAACTACCTGCACAAATCGAAGCAGCTAAAGGCAGTCTTTCTCCTGATTGATATCCGTCATGCGCCCGGCAGTAACGACTGTATTATGTATGACTGGATTAGAAAGCAGGGCTATCAGCCCATCATCATTGCGACGAAACTGGATAAGATAAAGCGCAGCCAGATACAGAAGCAGGTAAACCTGATAAAGAGTACACTGAAGGCGGGAAGCGATACCCTTGTCATTCCCTTTTCTGCTGAGAGCAGACAGGGGCGGGAAGAAATTTATACGGTTTTGGACGAAATTTTAGAGAAGTCAGCAGAATAAAGTTAAAAGAGGGCTTTCTTATGAGTGAATCGATGAAAAAGTACGTGAAGGCAATTCTAAATCTGGCAATCGCACTGGTCATTCTGATTGCCGTGGTATGGCTTGTGCCGAAGGGCATCGTATTTTTTATGCCTTTTATCATTGGCTGGATTATTGCGCTGATAGCCGGTCCTGTGGTGCGTTTTCTGGAGAAAAAATTGAAAATCCGGCGAAAAGCGGGCAGTGCCTTTGTCATCATTGCGGTAATCGGGCTTGTGGTGCTGGCTGGTTATTTGATTGTGAGCAATCTTGTGCGGGAGCTGGCAGGCTTTGTCAACGATTTACCGCAGATGTGGGATTCGCTGCAGGAAGATTTTAATGCAATAGCCAAGAATCTCAGCGTCATCTATGACAAGCTGCCTGTGAACATTCAAAACACCATAGACAATATTACAGCTTCTGCCAGCGACATTGCCGGAGATTTTATCGGAAAGCTTTCAAGCCCGACCATAGCGGCGGTGGGTAATTTTGCAAAACAGCTTCCCACTTTTATCATCGGACTGATTATGTGCCTATTGTCTTCCTATCTCTTTGTAGCGGAAAAAGAGCAGATTGCGCAAGGTATAAAAAGGCATATGCCGGAAGGACTGCTTTACCGTTTCAGTCTGATGAAGCGGAGTCTGGTAAGGGCGGTGGGCGGTTATTTTAAAGCGCAGATAAAGATTGAGATTTGGATTTATCTGCTTCTGCTAATCGGCTTTTTTATTTTAGGCGTGGATTATGCGCCGCTATTCGCACTTGGCATTGCCATTCTGGATTTCCTGCCGTTTTTTGGAACCGGCACGGCGATGGTGCCGTGGGCTATCGTCAAATTTTTGAGTGCGGATTATATTATGACAATTGCTCTTTTGGTAATCTGGGGTGTCAGCCAGCTTGTCAGACAGATTATACAGCCCAAAATTGTGGGCGATTCGGTGGGCGTGCCGCCTCTGCCAACTTTATTTCTTTTGTACATCGGATACATGGTTGGCGGCGTAATGGGCATGATAGTAGCAGTGCCCATAGGTATTATTCTTTTTACCATGTATGAAGAGGGCGCTTTTGACACCACCAAAAACAGCATCAAGATACTTTCGGCAGGGCTGAACCATTTCCGCAGGCTGACGCCGCAGGATATGTATATTATCGATACCTACAGGCAGGAGTGTGAGGAAGCGTTCGACAGCCAAAATCGGACGGAAAAGCAAAAGCAGGGCAGGCAGGAGAAACAGACGGAAGAAAAAGAGGAAAATCGGAATGCGTAATTTTAAGATGCTTCTGGAATACGAGGGGACAAGGTATCAGGGCTGGCAACGGCAGGAAAGCACGGAAAATACCATACAGGGAAAGCTGGAGGCGCTGCTGTCCAAAATGTGCGGGCATAAAGTAGAGGTGCAGGGCAGCGGCAGGACGGACGCCGGCGTTCATGCGAGAGGACAGGTGGCGAATGCCCACATGGATACGGATATGACAGCGGAGGAAATCCTTGCCTATATGAACCGGTATCTGCCGCAGGATATCGGGGTGCTCTCCGTGGAAGAGGTATCCGACCGGTTTCACAGCAGACTGCTTGCCAAAGAAAAAATTTACTGCTATCAGGTGATTAACAGCAGTCTGCCGCATATATTTGACAGAAGGTATGCATATGCGTATCCGGCGCCGCTCGATATAGAGGCTTGCCGGAGGGCTGCGTCCTTTTTGGTGGGGACTCATGATTTTGCAGCGTTTACTTCTGCGAAAAAAGGGAAAAAATCTACAGTAAGGACCATAGAAGAAATCAGGATAGAAAAAGAAAAGGATATACTTCGTTTCTATTTTCGGGGAAATGGTTTTCTGTTTCATATGGTGCGTATTCTGACAGGGACGCTCTTAGAGGTCGGGGCCGGAAAGAGGAAGCCGGAAGAAATGGATACACTTTTGGAGTCAGGGCGCAGAGAGCTTGCAGGAGCGCTTGCACCGGCAGTGGGACTGACTCTTTTGGAGGTGCGTTATTGAGCTAAGATGTGGAGTATGTGATGATAAATAAGAAATATATGCGGATTCTTTTTATCCTTTACCTGCTGATACTGATGAAGGTAATTATTTTTAAGTTTCCGTTTGCAGAGCTGCTACAGATTGCCGATTCTTGGAAAAAAGAAGTATTCTGGGAAGGTTTGAGCAGAGCTAACTTTGAACTGTTCCGGACGATAAAGCTCTATGTGCGGCATTGGAACAACAAAGGCATCAACAGCTTCGGCAATCTGGTTGGGAATATTATCGCATTTATCCCACTGGGATATCTGATGCCGAGGCTTCACAAAATATTTGAGAATGTGTTTCTCTGTATGGCAACGGCGCTGCTCTTTATTTTAGGAATCGAGTTGTTCCAGCTTTTCAGCGCCTTCGGCATTTTTGATGTGGACGACATTCTGCTAAACGGGCTGGGAACTTTTATCGGCTATCTCTGTTTTGTGCTGATGAAGTTTCTGGCAAAAGAAAAAGGGAAAGACTAAAAACTGTAAAATTCCAAAGCGGGTTTTACAGTTTTTTTTCGCAAAATTAGCGATACCAGTTTTGACAAAAACAGCAGTATAATAAAAGGCGATAAATAGGAATCCGGCGGAAAGGAGAAGGCTGGGTGGACAGCATATTAATTTATGGCAATCATATAGAAATGATGGAAACAATGCGATGCCTGTTTGCGGGAGAAAGCTATGAAGTGCTGGAGGCGGATACGCTGGGAGGACTGCACCGACTTATGAGTGAAAAATCGCCGCACCTTTTGATTATGGGACTTGGCGGCAAGGGGGAAGAAGGCGCCGGCATTGTGCGGGAAGTGAGAAAAAACAGCAAAATACCGATTGTCATGCTGACAGAGCATAATGATGAAATTAAAAAAATAGAGGCGTTGGAGGCAGGAGCGGACGACTGCCTTTCCTATCCGGATTGTAGTCCGATGGAACTGCTTGCGAGGGCAAAATCACGATTGAGACGTTATACAAGGATGGCAAGTGCTGCCGAGGAAAAAGAGGAAATATACCGTGTAAACGATTTGATGATAGATGATGTAAGGAAAAGGGTGTTTGTGAAGGAAAGAGAGGTAAGGCTTACCCCGATTGAATATGAAATTGTAAAGCTTCTGGTAAGAGAGAAAGGCAAAGCGTTTTCCATCAGACAGATTTATGAGGCTATCTGGCATATGAAGCCCATCGGTGCGGATAATACCATAGCAGTGCATATACACCATATCAGGGAAAAAATAGAAGAAAACCCCAAAGAGCCTCAGTATATAAAGGCGGTCTGGGGTACCGGATATAAGGCAGGCTGAAAGTAGTCATCCCGTTCTGCTTTTAAACAGTTTGTGTATGGGAAAAACAAAATCAATGTGCTCACCCTTGTAACGGATAAAATGCTGCCGGATGACAATGCCGGAGAGCAGGAAGCTGCCAATGGCTACCGCCCTGGGAAGCTCACTGTCTAAAAGGCATAGTACGGCAAACAAAAGAAAGGTAATGACCGAGCGGAAAAAATGGGGCCTTATCACGATGATAAGGGAAAACAGGATGTACAGCGCGGCGAGTGTGAGCGCCGGATTTAAGTTCGGGTACAGTCCTATAAGCACGCCAAAGGATACGGCAATGGACTTTCCACCGCCTTTCCCGCCGAAAAAAAGCGGAAAAGCATGGCCGAGAACGGGCGCTGCCATAACAGGTGCGAAGAGCAGTCTGGAAATATGCAGGCGTCTTGCAGCCACCCATACGGGAAGCGCACCTTTACAAAGCTCACACAGAATAACCAGAATCCCGATGGGGATTCCTGCGTGGAGGAAGGCGTTGGCGGTTCCCGGGTTGCCGTCTTTTGAGAGTTCTCTTATATCAATATGTTTTAACATTTTCGGAATCAGGTAAGCGTACATGACGCTTCCGGACAAGTACCCAAGTATGATATAGATAAGATATTTCATGGTAAACCTCACTTCTGCGAAAGTGTTTTTTCTTCTTTGGCTTTTGCAGTCTGTAGTTCCAAAAATTCACAAATCTTTTTTGCAGAGTCGGGAATCACGTTCTGCTTTTGCGCCGACTGCATCCCGCTTCGGATTTCTCTGTTTTCGACAAGCAGCCTGCCTTGTTTTATCTGGGTGTGGATGTGCTCTGCCGCGATAGACATGCCGCGTGAGACGAAAAATTCCCTGTTCTTGGTCTCGCAGCCGGGAATTGGCGCCGTATGTACAATGGGAACATTGCTGTTGAGCGCTTCGGTGGTAGTCAGCCCGCCGGGTTTTGTATAAATGACGTCGCATGCTGCCATATAATCGGCAACATTGTTGGTATAACCGATGATATGCACGTTTGGCGTATGAAAAAATATCCGTTTCAGCTGGCGTTTTAGCTTTTTGTTGCTACCGCAGATAATGACTACATGCTCACCGTTTTTCAGGCTGTGCACCAGCTCGTAGGCAAAAATATGGATTTTGCCAAAGCCCATACTGCCGCTCATAACCAGATACATTGGCTTGTCGGGAGGGAGTCCGAGACTTTCCTTGGCAAGTATCTTGTCCGTTTTTTTGCGGAAGGCTTCTTTGACCGGAATCCCGTAGGGGAGCAGCCTGTCGGCAGACATTTTCCTCCGTGTATATTCTTCAGTTAAATCCCCATGAGGAATGATGTAATAGTCGCACTCTGTTTCCTCCCAGAAAGGGATGCAGGTATAATCCGTGGCGACGGCAACGGTAAGCGGAAGCGCCATATCGTGCCGCTTCATATAGGTGATGGTTTCTGCCGGAAACAGATGCGGCATCACGATGGCGTCGTAAGGATTTTGCTCCAGATAGTCATGCAGTTTTTTTGCCATCAGTCCGTTGGCATAGTATACAGGGGACTTGCGGCGGCTGGAGCTGATAAAGCCCCCCAGGCGGTAGAGCATGCCGAAAAGGCGGGGGACGTCGCGGGCAATCCTGACATAAGTCTGACCGACCAGCCTTGCCGTGCGTGCGCTGGATAAAAGGAACATATCCATCATAATGGCTTCATGTCCGGCATTTAACAGGGCTTCTTGTACAGCAGCGCCGGCAGCATTGTGACCGCCGCCCGTGGCTGAGGATAAAATCAGTACTTTCATAGTGTCGAGTCCTTTGTAGTTTTGGTTTGCATATGACTTAGAGGGGATTATATCACTTTTAGGAAAAAAATGCAAAATCCATTGACGTTACTTTACTTTCCCTGTAAAATTAGACTATGAAAGTACTTACAAAGTATAAAAACGGAGGGTGAACATGCAGATACCAGTTATTGAGCAGTATATCGACGAATTGATTGAAAGAAGTACGCTGGATGTTCCGGTATGGAACATTGAGAAGGCGAAAAACGGGTTGAAGGCAGGTTGGAACTACATAGACGGATGTATGATTCTGGCGCTTTTGGAGACCTACAATACCACGGGGGAGAAAAAGTATCTGGATTTTGCGGATGCTTTTATCAATCACAGGGTACAGGAGGACGGCACGATTGCCGGATATTCCGTGGAAGAATACAATATTGACAATGTCAATGCGGGAAAGACCCTGTTCCAGCTCTATGATATTACGGGAAAGGAAAAATACAGAAAAGCGATTGATTTAATCTACAGCCAGATTAAAGGACAGCCCAGAACGGAGGAGGGCAATTTCTGGCACAAGAAAATTTATCCCAATCAGGTATGGCTGGACGGTATGTACATGGGACAGCCATTCTACATGGAATACGAGACAAAGTTTAACGACAGAAAGAATTATGCAGATATTTTCGGGCAGTTTGCCAATGTGGTAAAATACATGCGCGACGAGGAAACGGGCTTATACTATCACGGCTATGATGCTTCCAAGTCCATCTTCTGGTGCGACAAGAAAACCGGACTGTCAAAGAACTTCTGGCTGCGTGCCATCGGCTGGTATTCCATGGCACTTCTGGATACTTTAAGCAAGACACAGCCGGAGGGCTATGAGGCAGAATACGAGAATTTAAAGAAGGTATTTAAGGAGCTGATTGATTCCCTGTTAAAATATCAGGATGAGAGCGGCATGTGGTACCAGCTTCCGGCGCTCGGCGGCAAAGAGCCGAACTACTTAGAGACCAGCGGCAGCGCGATTCTTGCGTTTTCCATACTGCGAGGCGTGCGTCTGGGCTTCCTGCCTGAAAGTTACAGAGAATACGGTGTGAAAGCATTTGAAGGCATCCGCAGTAAATATATGAAGACGGAGGACGGCAAGCTGCATCTTGGCGGTATCTGTCTGGTTGCAGGTTTGGGACCGGCAAACAATTTAAGAAGGGACGGCAGCTTTGAATACTATATGTCCGAGCCCATTGTAGAAGACGATGCAAAGGGCGTGGGACCTTTCCTGTTGGCTTATACGGAAATCAGGAGGTTGTAGTCAATGAAGAAAATGTGGACTGCCGATAATGGCGACGGGACATATTCCAACCCGATTCTGTATACGGATTATTCGGATCCGGATGCAATCAGGGTCGGGGAGGACTACTTTATGGTGGCTTCCTCTTTCTGCAATGCGCCTTCCGTGCCGGTGCTCCATTCCAAGGACTTGGTAAACTGGCGCGTAATAGGGTATGCGATGGAAAAACTGCCTTTTGATACTTACGACAAGCCCCTTCACGGCTGCGGCGCGTGGGCGCCTGCCATCCGGTATCATGACGGCGTATTCTATGTGTTTATTCCCATGCCGGATGAGGGCATTTTCATGGTGAAAAGCCGCAATCCCTTCGAGGGCTGGGAGGAGCCGGTGTGCGTGCGGAAAGTAACCGGCTGGATAGACCCCTGCCCCTTCTGGGATGACGACGGACAGGCATATATGGTGACGGCTTTTGCAAGGAGCAGAATCGGTTTTAAGAGTATTTTACATCTGTCTCCCCTTGAGCCGGACTGCAGCGGCGTGCTGGGCGATGGCAAGCATGTCTTTGACGGCAATGAGACGCAGCCCACCATCGAGGGACCGAAGCTGTACAAGCGCAACGGCTACTATTATATTTTTGCACCGGCAGGCGGCGTAAAGCCGGGCTGGCAGACGGTGCTCCGCTCCCGCAATATCTGGGGGCCCTATGAGGAAAAAATAGTGCTGCATCAGGGCGGAAGTTCCGTAAACGGACCGCATCAGGGCGCGTGGGTGGATACGCCGTCGGGAGAGGACTGGTTTCTGCATTTTCAGGATGTGGGAAATGCAGGAAGAATCGTACATCTGCAGCCTATGCGCTGGGTGGATGACTGGCCGGTTATCGGTGTCAATGCGGATGAAAACGGCTGCGGCGAACCGGTTATGCAGTATAAAAAGCCGGATGTGGGAGGCGAATATCCCATCTGTGCGCCGGAGGATTCTGACCTGTTTGAAGGAGAAAAGCTGGGGATGCAGTGGCAGTGGAACGCCAACTATAAAAAGGAGTGGTACGCCCTTTCGGACGGTATGCTCACGCTGTATGCGCAGAACAGTGAGAAAGAGACGCAGACCTGCGACGTGCCGAATCTGCTTTTGCAGAAATGGCCCGCACCACAGTTTCAGATTACGACAAAGCTTCATCTTGCAGGTATGAAGGACGGAGACGTTTGCGGCATGGTGTCCCTGGGAGGCGTCTATACGGATTTTGCCATAAAGCAGGAAAACGGAGAAAAGAAGCTTGTGCAGCGCACCGGCGAGTGGACGAAGCACAATGAGACGGAAACGGTCTGCGTCACGTTGAAGGAAGACGCAGTATACCTTAGAATGTATGTGGAAGATGCGTTGAAAATATCTTTTGCATACAGCACGGACGGCACGGAATATGTCGAGGCAGGCGAAGTAATTGAAGCAACGCCGGGACGCTGGGTCGGCGTCAAAGCCGGACTTTTCGCGATTCATGAAGGCGAAGGGGAAGGCGGATTTGTGAAGGCGGAGTGTTTTGTATTTGAAGAGATGAAGTAGTTTTGCGGCGAGGGTTTTGGTTGCAGCGGGGGACGCCCGCCCGGCAGCCTGTTCCCTCGCCGCTGCGCTTTCGCTCGGAAAGAAACCAGGGAGGAAGAAACATGATAACAGAAAGTTTTGACAACCAATCAGCAGCAATCATCAATCCACGTGTCAATGAAAATGCGCCGCAAGTCGATGCGTGTATTTTGACTTTTTCACATGTGATTGAAGCATTTGTTCTGGAGAATTACGACTGCAGGCAGATTGCATCATTTTGGTTTGCAACGGGCAATACACCGATTTACTGTATTGATTATAAGGGAAAAAAATTCGCGTTTTACAAGACTTATGTAGGCGCGCCTGCGTGTGTCGGTACGGTGGAGGATACTTTATCAGAAATAAAGACAAACAAATATATCGTATTTGGTGGTGCAGGCTGCCTGAATAAGGAAATAGTGCATGGGAAGGTTATGATACCCACACAAGCCTATCGGGATGAAGGTACTTCCTATCATTACGCCCCTGCATCGGATTATATTACTGTCAAGAATGCGGACATCGTTGCCGATTTTATGGAAAAAAACGGTATTCCTTATGTGAAAGGGAAGACTTGGACAACCGATTCTTTCTACAGAGAAACCATAAATAACTTTGAAAAGCATAAAGCGGATGGTTGTATTTCAGTAGAAATGGAATGCGCTGCTTTGCAGGCGATGTGTGATTTCAGAGGATTAAGTTTATACACATTCTTTACAAGCGGGGATTTGCTTGACGCACCTAAATGGGATACCAGACGAGAAGAAGGGCAAACCAAAGGTACGCAGCACGATGCAGGTCATTTCGATATTGCATTGGAACTGGCACGGTATGTCGTAGGATGAACTGCAAGCCGCCGCTTGCTTATTTCTGAAAGAAATTGTGAAAACACAAACATTGATTGACGATCTCCTGTCTGCGGTGTTAAAATAGGGATAAAAAAACAGATAAAAATAATTAATCCGAAAGCATGGGAGGCGGTGTCACTATGAAAGAAGTTAGAGTTTTGGAAATCAAGCAAAGTGTCTTTGCCGACAACGACAAGCAGGCCGTTGCTCTCCGACAGGAATTAAAGCAAAAAGGGATTTTCCTGTTGAATCTGATGTCTTCTCCGGGCTCCGGAAAAACCACTACCCTGATGCGCACCATCGAGGCACTCACGGATACCTTCAAAATCGGCGTCATGGAAGCCGACATTGATTCGGACGTGGATGCGAGGACGATTCAAGAATCCGGCGCCAAAGTAATCCAGCTTCACACGGGAGGCATGTGTCATCTGGACGCCGAAATGACGAGGCAGGGACTTGACGGACTGAAAGTGGAGGATGTCGAGCTGGCGATCCTTGAAAATGTCGGAAATCTGGTCTGCCCTGCGGAATTTGATACCGGAGCATCGAAGAACGCGATGATCCTGTCGGTTCCGGAAGGACACGACAAGCCGCTGAAGTATCCGCTGATGTTTTCCATTTGCGACGTGGTGCTGATCAATAAAATAGACGTTCTGCCCTATTT
>CAMWLB010000041.1 GCA_947174985.1 uncultured Lachnospiraceae bacterium
CCCCCATATATTGTGAAAACAAAACAATGAGATAATGAAAATAACAGTGCCGGCCAGCTTTACGCGCGGGTCAAGCCTGTGTATGACGGATTCCGTCTGATAGTATTGTCCTAACGTAATATCCCTGAGCATTACAGTAACCGTGTCCTTTCCGTCAGCGCGCGGAAAACCTCCTCCGCGGCCTCCTTTATGGTTGTGGCGTTCTCGTCCACACTAAGACCCGCTTCTTTCAGATTATGCATAATATAAGTCACCTGCGGGGCGGCAAGCCCTACCTCCTCCAGCTCCTTATAGTGCTTAAATACCTCCTTCGGCACATCATCATACATGATTCTGCCATGGTTCATCACCAGAATACGGTCCACATACTCCGCCACATCTTCCATACTGTGTGACACCAGAATGACCGTAATATTGCTCTCTTCCTTTAATTTGCATATCTGCCCCAGTATTTCTTCCCTGCCCTTCGGGTCTAAGCCCGCGGTCGGCTCGTCTAATATCAGCACCTCAGGCTTCATGGCAAGTACGCCCGCGATTGCCACTCTTCTCTTCTGCCCGCCCGAAAGGTCAAAGGGCGACTGGTAAAAGCACTCGTCGGGAAGCCCCACCTTTTTCAAGGCATCATATGCCCTCAGCTCCGTCTCCTTCTTTGACAGCCCCAGATTTTTAGGTCCAAAGCATACATCGGAAAACACATCAACCTCAAAAAGCTGATGCTCGGGATACTGGAATACCAGCCCCACCTTGCTGCGCAGTTCCTTCTTGTTAAAATCTTCGTCGTCTATATCCTGCCCGTTAAAATAAATGTTTCCTGATGTCGCACGGAGCAGTCCGTTTAAATGCTGCACCAGCGTGGACTTTCCCGAACCGGTGTGTCCAATCAGACCGATAAACTGCCCGTCCGGTATCACCAGACTGATATCGTCCAGTGCTTTCACGGCAAGGGTGGTATCATCACCGTAAACATGGCTCACATGATCTAATATAATCGGCATGACTACCTCCTTTCCCCGTGGCTGCAGCGGTATTTTATGATTTCTTCCGTCAACTCTTCTATGCTGAGAATTCCGTCCGGCAGCGCAATTCCTTTTTTCTGCAGTTCATACGCCAAAAGCGTGACCTGCGGCACATCAAGTCTGAGCGCCTTCAACTCTTCCACCTTGGAGAAAATTTCCTTCGGCGTGCCCTGCATGGCTATTTTTCCCTTATCCATGACAAATACACTATCCGCGTGAATGATTTCTTCCATATAGTGCGTGATTAGAATAACCGTCACATTTTCCACATCATTCAGCGCGCGCACTGCGCGTATTACTTCTTTTCTGCCGTTGGGGTCGAGCATGGCGGTGGGTTCGTCCAGCACAATACACTTCGGGTGCATTGCCAGCACGCCCGCAATGGAAACCCGCTGTTTTTGTCCGCCCGACAGCTTGTTGGGCGAGTACTTGCGGAATTCGTACATGCCGACGGCTTTCAGGCTCTCCTCCACCCTCTCCCAGATTTCAGCAGTGGGAACACCCATATTTTCCGGACCGAAGCCCACGTCCTCCTCCACCACCTGCCCGATTATCTGGTTGTCGGGATTCTGAAAGACCATACCCGCCGTCTGCCTGATATTCCAGACCTCCGACTCGTCCCTCGTGTCCCTGCCGTCCACCCATATGCTGCCCTCCGTGGGACAGAGTATCGCATTCATATGCTTTGCAAGCGTAGACTTTCCGGAGCCATTATGCCCCAAAATAGCAATAAAGTCACCCTGCTTAATCTTCAGGGTCACTTCATCCACCGCACGGGTGATGCCTTCCACATTGCCATCCTCATCCCGCCTGATATATTCAAATACAAGCTTATCCGTCTTTATAATACTCATAACAATCCTCCATGTTTTCAGACATGGCGCCGGTCAGATTCCCTGTGGGATACCTGCGCGCCTTCTATTGTACTAAACTTTTTAGGGAAATACAACCATTTTACAAAATAGCCGGATAATGATACACTTATCGTGTGCGGGCAGACTGTTTTCCAATACTGCCGTGCGGAAATGAGGATTTTATGAAGAAACTGCCTAAAAATTTTTCCTTTAAAAAATTGATTGCAGAACTGCCAAAACTGACTCCTGAAGGAAAGAGAGTACTTTTGAAATACAGCGGCCTGCTGCTTGTCATTTTATTATTTTTTACCTTTCTGGCGCGCACCTTTGGCCGGAACGGACAGACCCTCGCCCAGTATGGGGAAGCCAATCCTTCTTTACAGACCGGGATGATTTCGGGTAATGATGGCGCTTTGCAGGAAAATGCGGATAATAACAATTTGTCAGAACCTACCGGCGGTCAGGACGATGGTAGTAACGGTCTAGCTGCTGCAAGCGGTAAGGACACGGACAGTGATGGCCCTCCTGCTAATGGCGATGATGATACTGCGAAAGATAATCTTCCCACATGGGAGGTTTCCGAAGACGGACTTACCGGCAACGGCGGCACAGAGAGCCCCGAACGCGTCACCTACGAGCCGGATTTTTACTACGAGCCTTTGTCCGAAAATCTGATTGCCTATGTAACCGGCAGTTCCTATCCGGCTGACGGCTCCGCCCAAATCAGTCTGACAGATTTAAACTATGTGCACATTCTGCATTACAATTTTGACGGGGAAGTTTCAGAAGGCGAATTAATCTGTAACCGCGCCATTGCACAGGATTTGGTGGAAATCTTCTACGAGCTGTATGCAGCGGAATACCGGCTTGAGAACGTGGTGCTGATAGACTATTATGACGCAGATGATACGACCTCCATGGTCGCAAACAATACCTCCTGCTTCAATTACCGGAATATAGACGACACGGACAAGCTTTCCAGACATGCTTTCGGACTTGCCATAGATGTGAACCCTTTTTATAACCCCTATATCCGCTTTACAAAAGACGGCGGTCAGATAGTTTCACCGGAAAGCAGCGAAGCCTATGCCGACCGCACGCAGAATTTTCCCTATAAGATTGACGCCGACGACCTGTGCTGCCGCCTCTTTTTAGAACACGGCTTCACATGGGGCGGAAACTGGAACTCCAGCAAGGATTACCAGCATTTCCAGAAAATAATTGATTAGTCAAAAGCAGCCGCCTTTTGTCTTAGGCGGCTGCTTTGTCATTATTATTTGGCATTTACAACTTAAATATTGCCATGCTCTCATCCATCTTGTCAGCAATCTGCTTCAACTGCTCTGCACGCGCCGAAATATCGGAAACGGCATTGGCAATCTCTATAATGGAAGCAGAGGTTTCCTCTGTGCTTGCGGCATTTTCTTCCGCTATGGATGTCAGATTCTGTACCGAATCCACCACGCTTACTTTTGCGTCATTCATTCTTTCCGCTTTATCCGCAATTCCTACTATCGTTTCAATCGATTTTTCAATGCCTTTCAAAACTTCACTAAAGCACTCGTCCGTCCTGACAACATTTTCGCTCTGCTTATCCATAATGCCTCTGACAACATTCATGGTTTCTACGGATTTGTCAGAATCAGCAATCAAGGCAGATATGATATCTTCAATCTGTTTTGCAGACTCATTGGACTGCTCCGCAAGTTTTTGAATCTGGGAAGCAACCACTGCAAACCCGCGTCCCTGCTCGCCTGCTCTTGCCGCCTCGATAGAAGCATTGAGGGAAAGCAGATTGGTTTCTTCTGCGATGGAAGTAATCAGGTTCGTCGCTTCCTTAATCTTTTGCGCCGACTGATTGGTGGTATTGGTCTGCTCATAAATCACATCAATAGATTCTCTTGCCTCGTCATTGATGCGCTGCAGCTCATGTAAAGTATCAAACGCTTCCTGTCCCAGTTTGCGCATGTTCTGCGCGCTCTGGTTCATTTCTTCCGCTTCATTGGCCGTCTCTTCTACCATATGCCCCATATTGACAACATTATCCGTTGCGCTCTGTGTCTCCTCCGCCTGATTGGTCGCCCCTTCCGCAACCTCACCGACTGCACGTTCCACCTGTGACAGCGAATCAGAGGTTTCCGCCGTCCTGTTCTGCAGATAGGAAGCCGCCCCGTTTAATTCATCACTCTGCGTCTTAATCACAGCAATCGTACCGGAAAGTTCCTCTTTTAGACGCATAATCGCTCTGGTAATATTGCCAATTTCATCTTTTCTCTTAAGTATCGCCTGGTCAAGCTCCACATTCAAATTACCATGCGCCACATGCTCCAGCGCATCCGAACCCTTCCGCAATGCCAGCACCAGCTTGCGCACAATAAAAACAAGAAATACTGCGGCAATCACTGCAGTGGCAAACACAATCCCGACAATCAGACTTAAGATACTCCGAATCTGCGCCTTGGCATCTGTCTGGGGAATTCCTGCAAATACCATACCCACAGCATTCTCATGACTGTCATACAAAGGCAGGTAATAGCCATAATACTTTACGCCATAAATATCTACATCCTTTGAAAAATATTCATTTCCGTTCTCTATGACCTCCCGCACTACTTCATCTCCTGCTCTTGTGCCAACCATACGGTTTCCTTTTTCGTCAAGTATAGATGTCATGTAACGGATGTTGCCATAAAATATAGTAATATCAATATCCGCTGCTTCTTTGATATTATCCACAAGTTCCGGATTCTTGGTAATGTTAAACTCTCCCTTGCAGAACTTATTATTCCTGTCCATTCCATAGTCGCCCTCGTCTGCATAGTCCAACGTATCCCGCACAGAAACAGCGGCGCTTTTCAGAGCGCTTTCTATCGTACCTGAAACCACACTGTTAATCCGCGCATTACTGAGCAATACGATAATAACCCCTAATGCGGCAAGTGGTATCAAAGCAACCATTAAAATTTTAGATTGGATTTTCATTGTAACGAGCCCCTCCCATCTGTTTACTTTGTTTCTATTATAATCTAAGATGAATATTCTTTCTACATATTTCACAAATTTTTTTACGAAAGTTTTGAGAGCGGTGAGGTTACGACGGATGTGGGGTTTTCTGCAAGGGACGCCCGTACAGCAGGATACTCCCACGGAGCCGCGCTCTCGCTCGGAAAGAAACGTAGCAGTACTAGGCTCGAAAGAACCTCGCCAAGTGCTGACGTTTCTTAACGGGCTCCGCGGGAGTATCCTGCTGTACGAGCTGTTACCTGCCGAAAGCGCGCGCGGCGTTGTAAACTCGCCGCGTGGGGATGTGGAAGAAAACAGCAATGGCAAGTATATGGACGAGTTACGCGCCATCTGGCGTGGCGTTTTGCCGCATTCAGCCGGCAGCGGAGCGGTATGCCTGTTCAGACCGTTTAAAAACGTCAGTACTTGGCGAGGTCCTTTCGAGCCTAGTACTGCTACGTTTTTATCCGAGCGAGAGCGCGTCTGAACAGGCATACCGCTCCGCTGCCGGCGTGACTCGCCGCACCCCCCATACCCGCCCTTGCAAAAAACTTCGTATACAACAAGAAAGAGCCCCTTCCGGAACTCTTTCCAACTTTTGCTTACCGCTTCCACAATTCTGTTTTAACTATACCAGCTCTAAAACAACTTCCAGAGCGCCGTCGCCCTTACGCTGTCCAATCTTGATGATTCTGGTATATCCGCCGTTGCGGCCTACATACTTAGGCGCAATTTCATCAAACAGCTTTGCTACCATATCAACTTCCTTGGTATTTTTCTTCTTGCCTGCATTGGTGGTGGGAACCTCAGTTACAGGGTTCAGCACCTTTAACATCTGATGTCTTGCGTGCAGTCTGGAGGGCAGATCCTTCTTGATTTCTTTCTCTACTTCATCAAATACGGTAACGGTAACACCGTTTTCGATTCTCAGGATTTTGCCTTCTTTATCGCGATGGGTCTCGGAAAGTACCTTTCCGGTATCCTTATCTACGATTTGTTTTACTCTCTTGCCATCCTTGTCCTTGCGGGGAACCTTTGCAGTCACCTTTACGGTCTCGAAGTTATCCTTCTCCTTTACAGCCAGTGCAATCAGACCCTCTGCAATCTTGCGTACTTCCTTTGCCTTTGCTTCAGTGGTAACGATTTTACCCCTGTACAGGAGTGCTGTAACCTGATTTCTCAGTAATGCTTTTCTCTGGCTGCTGTTTCTGCCAAGTTTTCTGTATTTTGCCATTTTCTTAAATCCTTTCTCATTTCATGGTGCATCCGGCCATGCTCCTTGGTCTTACTTGCCGAATACAGTTTCTAATGCCACTCATGATATACGCCTGTGCACTCTTTGGCTTTACCACAGGCTGTATTCATATTTATTCATCACTTGAATTGAGCTGAAGCCCTAATTCCTTTAATTTTGCAAGCACTTCCTCTAAAGACTTGCGGCCCAGATTACGAACCTTCATCATGTCTTCGGAGGTCTTGTTGGTAAGCTCTTCAACCGTATTGATTCCTGCTCTCTTTAAGCAGTTGAAGGAACGAACAGAAAGTTCCAGTTCATCAATACTCATCTCCAGCACCTTTTCTTTTTCATCATCCTCTTTTTCTACCATGACTTCTGCAGTCTTGGCATTTTCGGACAAATCAATGAACAGGCTTAAATGCTCGCTAAGTACTTTTGCCGCCAGACTTACCGCCTCATCCGGAACAAGCGTGCCATTGGTATATACGTCCAAAGTAAGCTTGTCATAGTCGGTAATCTGACCGACACGGGTATTTTCTACCGTAACATTTACTCTTTCCACCGGAGTATAGATAGAATCAATTGCAATCACGCCGATAGGCAAATCTTCATTTTTGTTCTTATCTGCACTGATATAGCCTCTGCCCTTTGTAATGGTCAACTCCATATAAAGCTTTGTTTCCTTGCCGCCACACAAAGTCGCAATAACCAAATCAGGATTTAAAATTTCAATGTCCTGATCTGCCTGAATGTCGGACGCCCTTACAATGCCTTCGCCATCATACTCGATATATGCAGTTTTCGGCTCATTGGTGTCACTCGTGTTTCGAATAGCAAGGCTCTTGATATTCATGATAATTTCAGTCACATCTTCCTTTACGCCGGGAATAGAGCTGAACTCATGTAATACGCCTTCTATCTTGACCTGACTGACTGCCGCGCCGGGTAAAGAAGACAGCATAATTCTCCGAAGAGAGTTACCAAGCGTGATACCGTAGCCTCTTTCCAAAGGCTCAATCACAAATCTGCCATACTTTTTGTCTTCAGAAATTTCAGCAACCTCAATATTAGGTCTCTCAAAATCAAACACTGCAAATACCCTCCTTTACGAACTATCTCATCACGGCTTATTTGGAGTACAACTCGACAATAAGCATCTCATTTACGGGAACATCTATCTGTTCTCTGGTAGGAAGTGCTTTTATAGTTCCCTTCAGGTTCTCGATATCTACATCCATCCATTCCGGTGTCAGTCTGCCTGCGGTTACTTCAAGAATATCCTTATATCTCTGCAGAGATCTGGATTTTTCTCTGATTTCAATTACATCCCCTGCCTTAATCAGGTAAGAAGGTATCTGGATTCTCTTGCCGTTTACCAGTACATGCTTGTGTCCGACAATCTGTCTTGCTTCCCTTCTGGTTCTTGCAAAGCCCATTCTGAAGACTACGCTGTCCAGTCTTCTCTCCAGAAGAACCATCAGGTTCTCACCGGTCATGCCCTTCATTCTGTCTGCCTTTTCATAGTAGTTTCTGAAAGGCTTCTCCAGAACGCCATAGATGAATTTTGCTTTCTGCTTCTCTCTTAACTGCAGACCATATTCGCTCATCTTCTTGCCTGCTCTGGCATTGGTTCTGTTGGATTTCTTGTCATAACCCAGATATGCCGGCTCCAGGCCTAAGCTTCTGCATCTTTTCAGTACGGGTACTCTATTTACTGCCATTGTTCATATTCCTTTCTGCGGGACCTCTGCCCCAATTATTGTTTACAGCATCCAACACACAGATGCTTTCTTCCAACGAGTTATTCTAACTTTCCACTTTCAGGAAGAATTTCCCTTCAAGGGAAATTCTTCGGTGTGAAATATAGTTATTCTTAGGCGGCGTCCTTCGACGCCTTAGAATAACTTTTCACACTTAGACGCGGCGTCTCTTGGGAGGACGGCATCCATTATGAGGTACAGGTGTTACGTCACGAATACTTGTAACCTCCAGACCACATGCCTGCAATGCACGGATTGCTGCCTCACGGCCTGAACCGGGTCCTTTTACAAATACATCTACGGTCTTTAAGCCATGAACCAGCGCAGCCTTGGTTGCAGTCTCTGCTGCCATCTGTGCTGCATACGGAGTAGATTTCCTTGAACCTCTAAAACCAAGACCACCGGCACTTGCCCAGCTCAACGCATTGCCTTCATTGTCTGTCAATGTAACAATTGTGTTGTTAAAAGAAGACTGAATATGTGCCTGTCCACGTTCAACGTTTTTCTTTACGCGCTTTTTAACGACTTTCTTATTAGCTGTTACTTTCTTAGCCATTTAAACTAACCTACTTTCTCAAAATTGTTTGCAGTTCCACAAGTTTTCTTAAAATAAAAGTTACTTCTTCTTGTTTGCCACGGTTCGCCAAGCGAACGTCATGCAATCCTGTTATTTCTTCTTATTTGCCACAGTTCGCTTTGGTCCCTTGCGAGTTCTCGCATTGGTCTTTGTTTTCTGACCACGAACCGGAAGGCCTTTACGATGACGAACGCCGCGGTAGCAGCCGATTTCCTGTAATCTCTTGATGTTCAGGGCGATCTCTCTCTTCAAATCACCTTCCACCATAACATCCAGCTTCTCGATTGCTTCGCTGATTTTCTTTACTTCATCATCTGTTAATTCTCTGACACGGGTATCAGGATTTACTCCTGCCTCTGCCAAAATCTTATTGGAGCTTGCCCTGCCGATACCATAAATATAAGTCAGGCCAATTTCCACGCGCTTCTCTCTGGGTAAGTCTACACCTGCGATACGAGCCATTTACGTTTCCTCCATTTTCTTTTCATTACTAAGTTGACTGGGGCTTTCACCCAATCGGACAGTCCTCCGACCTTTCCACGGCGTTACTCTGCCATGGTATCAACAAGTAATCTCCCGTAAGCTCTTCCATTATATATAAACTGCACCCTTCGGCCTCTGACCAGCGCCGTCCGCCTTGACGGATTTTGCCGGAAAGACAAAAAGAGCCTGAAGGTGCACTTTCAGCCGCATACAATAATGGGACAAGAACTCACATACTTAAATTTCTGAATTTAAGCCGGTGATTATCCTTGTCTCTGTTTGTGTTTCGGATTCTCACAGATTACTCTGATACGTCCTTTTCTTTTAATGATTTTGCACTTTTCGCAAATCGGTTTTACTGATGATCTAACCTTCACGTTAAACCCTCCTTTCAAAAAAGACCGTTTTACATTATATCATGTAGTTCCCTTATTTACAAGTGTTTTTTTCAGGATTTTTACTTATCTCTCCAAATAATACGCCCTTTGGACAAATCATAGGGGGATAACTCCAATGTTACCTTATCTCCCGGAAGGATACGGATAAAATTCTGCCTCAGCTTACCGCTGATATGCGCCAGAACCCTGTGACCGTTTTCCAGTTCTACCTGAAACATGGTATTGGGCAGTTTTTCCACAACCGTTCCTTCAATTTCAATTACATCCGCTTTAGACATCTGCGTCCTCCTTGCACATAAAATCTTTTATTACTTTTTTAATTTCTTCATTGCGCACCGGCAATCCACTCTTTATCCGTTCCCCCACTGAGGTATCGAAGCCCTTTTTGACAAGCTGTATATGCTTCTTATTTTTCCTCTTGGGATTTTCTATCGGCCTGCGTTTTCCGTCGCTTACATAAACATATTCCGCTTCTTCGCCCGTTATCATATAAACCGCCTGCTTATCATGACCGGCTTTGGAAAATGCCAGCATACCTATCATAAATATACTCCTTTTCTTTTCACCTTCCGGTCATCAAAGCGTCAATATCTCGGGCTCACCATCCGTAATCAGAATCGTGTTTTCATAATGCGCCGACAGGGAATCATCCTCCGTCACCACTGTCCAGTCGTCATCCAGCCAGTAGACATCCGCCCTTCCCATGTTAATCATGGGCTCTATGGCAAGCGTCATACCGGCGCAGAGCTTTATACCCTTTCTCTTCTGGGCAAAATTGGGGATTTCCGGCGCCTCATGCAGCTTTCTGCCGATGCCGTGTCCGACCAAATCCCTGACAATTCCATATCCGAACTGAGACACATAGGCATCAATGGCATTGGAAATATCATGTAAATGATTGCCTGCCTTCGCCTTCTTTATACCCTCAAAGAAGCTTTGGCGCGTCACGTCAATCAGCTTCTGCGCTTCTGGTGAAATCTGCCCGACTGCATAGGTTCTTGCCGCATCGGAATGATAGCCCTTGTAAATCAGTCCCGCATCAAGGCTGATAATATCGCCTTCCTCCAGAATCCTTTTTTTGCTGGGAATACCGTGCACCACCTCGTTATTGACTGATGTGCAGATAGAGGCGGGATATCCGTCATAATTTTTAAAATTGGGGATACAACCCATTTTCCTGATGAGAGAATCACCTAAAATATCAATGTCCATCGTGGACATCCCGGGCCGGATTGCATTGCCCAGTTCATTGTGCACCTGGGCAAGCAGCCGGCAGGACTCTCTCATCAGTTCAATTTCTTCTGCAGATTTAATTGTTACCGGCATCTTTCAAAATCTCCACAATGGCATTAAATACATCCTGCATATCTACTGTACCGTCCACGGTTCTGAGCACACCCTTTGCACTGTAGAAATCAATCAGGGGCTGTGTCTGCTCATGGTATACATTCAGCCTGTTCTTTACGGTTTCCGGCTTGTCATCATCGCGAAGCACAAGCGGCTGTCCGCACTTGTCACACACGCCTTCCGTCTTGGGCGGAATGTGCACGATATGATACGTAGCGCCACAGGAAAGGCAGGCACGTCTGCCTGACATTCTGTTGATGATATTCTCATCCGGTACATCTACATTGATTGCATAGTCAATAGCGTCTCCCAGCTCCACAAGCGCCTTATCAAGCACTTCTGCCTGCGGAATGGTCCTCGGGAACCCATCCAGTACATAGCCGTTCTCACAGTCCGGCTGCGCTACTCTGTCAAGCAGGATTTTAACGGTAAGCTCATCCGGAACCAGCAGTCCCTGATCCATATACTTCTTTGCTTCCATACCCAGCTCTGTTCCGTTTTTGATATTGGCACGGAAAATATCTCCCGTTGAAATATGGGGAATCTGATATTTATCAGCAATCATCTTAGCCTGTGTGCCTTTTCCCGCACCCGGTGCACCCAACATAATAATTTTCATAAGATACAATACCTCTCTTCCAAATTATTCAATAGTAACATTTTACCGTTATTTCAGCCTGTTGGCAATAAGATAATGTAAAAAGTATCCGGAGAAAAGGACTTCTCCGGATACTCTGCTTACCTTCAGGCAATTAATCATTCAAGAAGCCTTTGTAATTACGCACCAGCATCTGTGACTCAATCTGCTTCATCGTCTCAAGCACAACGCTTACAATAATAATCAGGCTGGTTCCGCCAAAGGAAACACTCGCCTTGAAAAGCCCGTTGAATATATAGGGCAGTACGCCGATAATGGTCAGTCCCACCGCGCCGATAAAGATAATATAATTCAATACCTTCGTCAGATAATCACTGGTAGGCTTGCCGGGTCTGATACCTGGAATAAATCCGCCCTGCTTCTTCATATTGTCCGCAACCATCAAGGGATTGAAAGTAATGGACGTATAGAAGTATGCAAAGAAGATAACCAGCACAATATAGACAAGCAGCCCGATGGAATAAATCGGTGTCTTCAGATTGCACCAGTTAGAGGAATCAAGTCCGTTCAAGATTTCTCTCCAAAAGCCGGTTCCTTTATAGCCCACAAAAGAGCAGATAATAATTGGAAACTGCATAAGAGACTGTGCAAAGATAATCGGGATAACGCCCGCCGTATTCACTTTCAAGGGAATACTGGAGGATTGTCCTCCCACCATCTTTCTTCCCTGCACCTTCTGCGCATACTGTACGGGGATTTTACGTGTACCACCATTTAAAAAGATTACCAAAACCACCATTACAATAATAATGGCTAAAATAATAACAATTGCTAAAGCCTGTGTAGCAAAAGGCTTTCCTTTCACAAACTGCGCAAACAGGTTCTTCAGATCTGCCGGCAGACGGGAAATAATATTGATTACCAAGACAATGGAAATACCATTTCCTACGCCGTTTTCCGTAATTCTTTCTCCAATCCACATCAAAAATGCACTTCCCGCCGTCATTGCAGCTACCGCCGTAATGACGCTCAATGCATTGAAGTTTACCAAGAGTCCCTGTCTGCCGAATCCGACTGACATTGCGGTTCCCTGAATCAGCGCCAAGGCAACCGTGACAAATCTGGTGATGGAAGCAATTTTCTTTCTGCCATCCTCACCGTCCTTCTGCATCTCCTCCAGCTTCGGTATTGCAATCGTCAGAAGCTGCATGATGATGGAAGAAGTAATGTAAGGATTAATACCCAAAGCCAGCAATGACATACTGCTGAAAGAACCTCCGGTAATGGCATCAAAAAAGCCCAAAGCACTTCCGGCATTCTGCTCGAAAAAGCTCTTAAAATAAGCGCTGTTTACGCCCGGCACGGGAAGCTGTGATCCGATACGAATCACAACCATCATGACGAACGTAAAAAACAACTTCTGCCTTATTTCTTTTATTTTAAATGCATTCTTAAGGGTTGTAAGCATATTACATCTCCTCTGCTGTTCCACCAAGCGCCTTGATCTTTTCTTCCGCAGCCTTACTAAACATGTCAACTCTTACATCAAGCTTTTTGGTTAATTTTCCTTTTGCAAGAACCTTCACGCCGTCTTTTCTTGCTTTTATAATACCTGCTTCCAGCAATGTATTGATATCCACAAGACTACCTTCTTCAAACTGCTCGAGCTGTCCTATATTCACAATCACGATTTCTTTCTGATTTCTAGGCGTAAAACCTCTCTTGGGAATACGTCTGTACAAAGGCATCTGTCCACCTTCGAAACCAACTCTGGGTGCTCCGGAACGAGCTTTCTGTCCCTTGTGGCCCTTGCCGGCGGTCTTACCGTTGCCTGAACCATGCCCACGGCCTCTTCTGAAATTATTGCTATGCTTTGAGCCTTCTGCAGGTCTTAAATTCGATAATTCCAATGAGTGCTCTGTACTCATATTTACACCTCCTTATCTTTTTATGCTTCTTCTACTTCTTCTACTTTAATCAAATGACTAATCTGACGAATCTGTCCTCTTGTGGCTGCATTGTCCGGCAGGATAACGGACTTGTTCAGCTTTCTCAAGCCCATGGATATTGCCGTAGCCTTGTTCTTGGGAACAGCTCCGATAGTGGATTTAACCAAAGTGATTTTTAACATCTTTCCATTCTTTTCTGCCATCGTCTTTTCTCTCCTTTCAAGCCCTAAAACGAAACCTTTCGCTTTAAGCCATAACCTCGTCTACGGCTTTACCGCGGTTTTTCGCTACTTCTTCCGGAGACTTCAACTTGCTCAAGCCCGTAATGGTTGCAAGAACTACATTCTGCTTATTGTTGGAGCCTAAAGACTTGGTACGGATATTCTTAATGCCGGCAAGCTCGCAGACAACACGTGCAGGACCGCCTGCAATAATACCGGTACCTTCAGGAGCTCTCTTCAAAAGTACGCTTGCAGAACCGTATTTACCTATAAAATCATGTGTAATACTGTTGCTGTCGTCTAATGCAACGTTTACAAGATGCTTGATTGCATCCTCTTTTCCCTTGCGGATTGCTTCGGGAATTTCCGTTGCCTTTCCAAGACCGGCGCCTACATGACCGTTACCATCGCCAACAACTACCAAAGCTGTGAAACGGAAGTTACGACCACCCTTTACAACCTTAGTTACACGTTTGATTGTAACAACTTTTTCAGTTAATTCTAACTGAGTAGCATCAATGATTGCATGTTTCATGGTTTCTTTCTTCCTTTCCTAGAATTGCAGACCAGCTTCTCTGGCTGCTTCAGCTAATGCTGCGATTTTTCCCTGATATATAAAGCCGCCTCTGTCAAAGACTACTTCTGTAATACCCTTTTCCATTGCTCTCTTTGCAATGACCGTTCCCAAATAT
>CAMWLB010000042.1 GCA_947174985.1 uncultured Lachnospiraceae bacterium
CATCAAGCGTATCCCTATGACAGAGATGACGGCAGAGCAGTTCAGACAGGTTATCGACGTGGATTTGAACGCACCGTTTATTGTATCCAAGGCTGTTATTCCTTCCATGATTCAGAAGGGACATGGCAAAATTATCAATATCTGCTCCATGATGTCTGAACTGGGACGCGAAACGGTATCCGCTTATGCAGCAGCAAAGGGCGGTTTAAAGATGCTCACAAGAAATATCTGCTCTGAGTACGGACAGTATAACATTCAGTGTAACGGCCTTGGACCCGGTTACATTGAGACACCTCAGACAGCGCCTTTGCGTGAGATTCAGCCGGACGGCAGCAGACATCCTTTCGATCAGTTTATCTGTGCAAAAACACCTGCAAACCGCTGGTTAAAGGCAGAAGAACTGACCGGTCCCGCTGTATTCTTGGCTTCTGAGGCTTCCAATGCAGTAAACGGACATATTCTCTATGTAGATGGCGGTATTCTGGCTTATATTGGAAAACAGCCGGAATAAAAGGAGCAAAAAATGAAAATTGCATTAATTAATGAGAACAGTCAGGCGGCTAAGAATGGGCTGGTGTATGAGACTTTAAAAAAAGTAGTGGAGCCGATGGGACATGAGGTGGTCAACTATGGGATGTATTCTGCGGAGGACGCTCATTCCCTGACCTATGTGCAGAACGGCATACTGGCGGCAGTGCTTTTGAATTCGGGCGCAGCGGATTACGTGATTACCGGCTGCGGCACCGGAGAGGGCGCTATGCTGGCTTGCAACTCCTTCCCGAAGGTGCTCTGCGGACATATTGAGTCCCCGCTTGACGCGTACCTGTTTTCACAGGTCAACGACGGCAACTGCGTGGCGCTTCCCTTTGCTGAGAACTTTGGCTGGGGCGGAGAGCTGAATCTGGAATATATTTTTGAAAAATTATTCTGTACGCCCGGGGGCGGCGGTTATCCGAAGGAGCGCGTGGAGCCGGAGCAGCGCAACAAAAAGATTCTGGACGCCGTAAAGGAGGTTACGCATGTTGACATGGTAACCATCTTAAAGAATCTGGACAGGGAGCTTGTAAAGGGCGCGCTGTCAGGTGAGAAGTTTGCGGAGTATTTCTTTGCAGACTGCAAATGCGATAAGATAGCGGCGGCAGTAAAGGAAGTATTAGCATAAAAACAAGCGGCAGCCGGAGGCGCGTAGCGAGTCCGGCTTGCCTGCGAGGAAAAGCCCGAACGGGCAGATAGGAGATTGTCATGAATGCAGTTTTAGAGAAAATCAGCAAAATCGGCATAGTGCCGGTGGTAAAGATTGACAGGGTGGAGGATGCGGTTCCTCTTGCAAAGGCGCTCTGTAACGGCGGACTTCCCTGTGCAGAGGTTACTTTCCGTACAGATGCAGCAGCGGGCGCTATCAAAGCGATGACGGAGAATTTCCCTGATATGTGCGTGGGCGCGGGCACCGTACTCAATGCAGCGCAGGTAGATGCGGCAGTGGCAGCGGGCGCGCAGTTTATTGTAAGCCCGGGCTTAAATCCCAACACCGTAAAATATTGTATCGAGAAGAATATTCCCATTACGCCGGGTACCTCAAGCCCTTCCGATATTGAGCAGGCAATTGAACTGGGACTTGATGTGGTAAAATTCTTCCCTGCAGAGCAGTCCGGCGGACTTGCTAAAATCAAGGCGATGGCAGCGCCCTATGTGAACATGAAATTCATGCCCACAGGCGGCATCAATGCAAAGAATCTGACTTCTTACCTTGACTTCAACAAGATTATCGCCTGCGGCGGTTCCTGGATGGTTCCCGGAGATTTGATTAATGCGGGAGAATGGGACAAGATTGAACAGCTTACCAGAGAAGCAGTACAGGCTATGTTAGGCTTTGAACTGGCACATGTGGGTGTCAATGCTGAAAATGAGGAAGAAGCAGAGAAGGCGGCAAGAAGATTTGCGTTTATCTTTGGTATGCCTGCGAAGGTTGGCGGCAGTTCCGTATTTGCAGGAAAGGTACTGGAAGTGATGAAGAAACCTTACCTCGGCAAGAACGGACACATTGCGATTGCAACCAACTATATTGTAAGGGCAGTCAATTACCTTGAAAATGTCCTTGGCGTGGAATTTGACGAGACGACTGCCAAGAAGGACGACAAGGGTAATCTGAAGGCAATTTACCTGAAGGAAGAGATCGGCGGCTTTGCCGTACATCTGGTACAGAAATAAGCATTAGACAAAATAGAGAGGAAAAATGAAATGGCAAAAGTAATTACGATGGGTGAAATCATGCTGAGATTGTCCACCCCGAACAATGAAAAATTTATTCAGGCAGATGAGTTTGATGTGTGCTACGGCGGCGGAGAAGCCAATGTAGCGGTATCTTTGGCAAACTACGGGCATGACGCCGAGTTTGTGACGGCGGTTCCCGACAATGAAATCGGTGAGTGCGCGGTTGCTGCTCTGAGAAAGTACAATGTAGGCACAAAGCACATTGCAAAATGCGGTGAGAGACTTGGCATCTATTTTCTGGAGTCCGGTTCTTCCATGAGACCTTCCAAGGTAGTGTATGACAGGGCACATTCCTCCATCTCCACTGCAACTGAAGCAGATTTTGACTTTGACGCTATTTTTGAGGGCGCTGACTGGTTCCACTTTACAGGCATCACACCGGCAGTATCCGACGCGGCAGCAGAACTGACCGAAAAAGCGCTGATTGCAGCAAAGAAACACGGCGTAAAGGTTTCCGTAGATTTGAACTTCCGCAAGAAACTGTGGTCTTCTGAAAAAGCGCAGAAGGTTATGACAAACTTGATGAAGTATGTTGACGTGTGCATCGGCAATGAAGAGGATGCAGAGCTGGTACTTGGCTTTAAGCCCGGCGAGACGGATGTAACCAGCGGTGAACTGGAGCTTGCAGGCTACAAGTCCATTTTTGAGCAGATGGTAGAGAAATTTGGATTTGAATACTGTGTATCCTCCCTGCGTGTGAGCCATTCGGCTTCCGACAATGGCTGGTCTGCATGTATTTATTCCAAAGAAACCAAGGAATTCTATCATTCCAAGGAATACAGCATACACCCCATTGTGGACCGTGTAGGCGGCGGCGACTCCTTTGCAGGCGGTGTTATCTGCGGCCTTCTGGATGGCAAGGACTTTAAGGCTGCGCTGGAATTCGGTGTTGCGGCTTCCGCACTGAAGCATACCATTCCCGGCGACTTCAATCTGGTTTCCAGAAAAGAAGTAGAGACACTGGCTGGCGGCGACGCTTCCGGACGTGTACAGAGATAATGGACAGAGATTAAAAGAAATAAATGAAAACTGCCGTTTCACAGGCGAAAAGCTTCTGTGGAACAGCAGTTTTTTCATGTTTTTATTCGGATGTCTTATTGTTGTGTACCATGACACAGTTTTTCCCATTTCGTTTTGCCTGATACAGCGCACTGTCTGCTTCCTCAAAGAAAGCGCTTGCGCTTGTGCGGGGATGGTCATAGACGGCTGCGCCGAGGCTTAAGGTAAAATGTGCGTCGCCAAGGGAAGTCTGGAAGGTAAAGGCGGCAAAGTCCGCGCGTATTTTTTCGGCGACAACCTCCGGCTTGTCGTGGGGAAGCAGCATGGAAAATTCTTCCCCGCCATAGCGTGCGCTAAAGCCTTCTTTTTTATTGTTTTCTACAAAGAGCTGTCCTACCTTTTGAATGACCTCATCGCCAAAGGCATGTCCATAAGTATCGTTCACTTTTTTAAAATTATCAATATCGGCAATAATAACGGAGAAAGGGCGTTGTTCTTTCTCAAACTCTTTTTGGTAATATTCCAATTCTTCATAAAAAGCTTCATGGTTGTAGAGGTGTGTCAGAGAATCCCGTCGGGAACGTTCTTCGTTTATGACAACATCCTGATTGACCTTTTCAAGAATAATGTAGGTGACAATCGTTCCGCCGATAAAGATGCTGATTTCTATAAAAGGGCTGAACGATGTCTGCGGCAGCATATAGGGCGTATTCGGTACAAAGTAAAACTGGTCTGCTATATACAGCAGTATCACAAGAACTGCCTGCAGCAGCGTCATAAGATGGTCACGGTAAAGCGGCGTCAGCATCATGGGAAGAAGCAGCATGGCGGGGAGCATACCGACGCTGGTGTGCACGCATACAGTAATCCCTGCAAACAGACTGATAAGGAGGATGGTGTAGATGGAAACCACCCGCCGGCTGTGTGACTGAAAAAACCGCGTAAAAGCAAGTTCAAAGAAAACAAGCACTAAAAGTTCAAGTCCGCTGGGCCTTACAATAAACAAATAGAAATAGTAAGATTTGCTGCACTCAGGTGTAGGACTGTAAAACAAAAATAAGAGCAGTTCTACAAACAAAGTGAGCAGCCATATTTTCCAAAACAGTGAAAAGATAGTCCGGTTCCATTCTTCCCATTGTTTCTCATTTAAAGTTTTATTGCTCTTGGTGTTTTTCAGAAGAGCCATGGTTTGACCTCCTTGCGATTATTCCCTAGAAAAAGTATACCGCGATTCCTCCTTTTTGTATAGTGTTTTGCGGTCAGACACATAAATTTTGGTAGAAATAGATAAAAAACGGAAACTATTTTTGTAAAAATAGTTTCTTGTATAAAAATCAGAACAATGTTACAATAAGAGAACCAAAAAGAAAAATGAGTTTTCCAGTTTGGAAAGTGGAGGATTATGGGACAAAGGGAAGAGATATTAGAAGGAACCTTACAGTTGTTTAATCAAAAAGGGCTGAAGTTTACCATGGATGACGTGGCAAAAATTCTGCAGATGAGTAAAAAAACGATTTATACGGTATTTCACGACAAAGAAGAGTTGTTTCTTGCCATGGTAGACTATCTGTTTGATTATATTAAGGAAAGCGAACAGCAGGTGCTGGAAGATAAAAAGCTGTCCACCCTTGAAAAAATCAGAAAAATTCTGGGTGTTATGCCGGAGGGATATAAAGATGTGGATTTCAGGCAGCTCTATCTGCTAAAGGATAAATATCCAACCATTTACAGACAGGTGGAACTGCGGCTGGAGACGGGCTGGGAGTCAACCATTGCGCTGATTGAACAGGGAATTGCAGAAGGGGTGGTGCGGCCGATTCAGATTCCGATTCTAAAGTTGATGTTAGAGGCGGCGCTGGAGCAGTTTTTCCAGCGGGATATTCTGATTCAGCATCAGATTTCTTATCAGCAGGCGCTTGATGAAGTAGTAACGATACTGATAGATGGTATCAAGGTACATTAAGGAGGTCTTATGGAAAAACAATTGCACTTGAAAAAAACAAATTTGGTGGCAATTATTGCCCATTCCAGCAATGTGCTTCTGCTTACGGCATTTACCTTTGTAGAAGCATGGCAGCGGGGAGAGTCCTTTATTCGGGCGATTATCCTGCTGGCAATCGGCTTGGCTCCTGTCATTGCGGAGGTCATCGCTTTTTGCGGGAATCGGGATACGGGGGCAATAAAGCACCTGCTCGGCATTGGATACGCAGTTTTCTACACATACGCCATATTGACGGCGCAAAACCAGCTGGTGTTTGTGTTCGTCATTCCGATGATTCTGATGGTGGTCATGTTCAATGACCAGAAGTACATTATTATGGTAAATGCAGGTGTGATTATCTTAAACCTGATTGCCGTGATTGGCGGCGCCTATACGGGGAAGTTCGGGTTTACCACAATAAATGCAGGGCTGCTGCAGCTTGCTTCCATTGTCATGGTGGCGATAAACTCCTTTCTTGCGGCAAGGATGCTCGGACAGAACAATGCACAGCAGATAAGCAATATTGAAGAGGCACAGAAGGAGACGGAGAAGCTGCTTGCAGATATTTCCAAGATTTCGGAGCAGATGAAGGTGGGTATAGCGGAAATCGACAAAGGGCTTGACGATCTGCTTACGATATCCGAGGTTACGGAGCAGGCGATGGGAGAGGTCTCGCATGGCGCGACGGACACGGCGGATGCGGTTGAACAACAGCTTCATCAGACAGAGGCAATACAGGAAAAGGTGGAGCATGTAAGCATTGAGGCAGAGGGCATAGCGGAAAACATGAAGCAGACCACACAGGCGATTCTGGAGGGCAGCAAAAATGTGGACGTTCTTGCTGCATGCACAGAAGCCTCCGTGCGCAACGGTGAAGAAGTGACCGGCAAGCTGAAAAGCCTTGACACCTATATAGAGGAGATGCAGACCATCGTGGGGCTTATCGGCGGCATTACCTCGCGTACAAGCCTTCTGGCGTTGAATGCAAGCATAGAAGCGGCCCGTGCGGGAGAAGCCGGCAGAGGATTCTCTGTAGTAGCAACGGAAATTTCCAGTATGGCGACGCAGACGCAGGAGGCGACCGGTAACATCAACGGGCTTATCGGCAATGTGTCTGCTGCGATTCGGGAAGTTGTGCAGGTTATTTACAATATGATAGACGGAATTAACGATGGCAAGGCGTCCACGGAGCAGACCGTGAAGAGCTTTGACCTGATTGAGAAGAGCTCGGGAGAAATAAGCGCCAGCATAGAAAGACTTCACGAGAGTATGGAGGAGCTGAAAAATGCCAACAGGATGATTGTGGATTCCATTCAGACCATTTCTGCAATTTCTGAGGAGGTGACTGCCCGTTCAGGCGAAACCATGGAGGCGGAGACGCGCAACATGAAGGCACTGCGTGATATCAAGGCACAGATGCAGGAGCTCCTTTCCATTACCAAAAAGTAGCATAACATGGAGGAAACGATGTCAGAACGAATTTATTTAAACAATGACTGGAAATTTGCCGAGCAGTTTGACATGGAGATGACAAAGCCTCATTATGCGGACGACGGGATGCAGAAGGTAAGGCTTCCCCACACCTGCAAAGAACTGCCATTCCACTATTTTGACGAACAAATTTATCAGATGGTATGCGGTTACCGGAAGGTGCTTTTCATTGCAGAAGAGTGGTGTGGGAAAGTGATAACCCTTACGCTGGAGGGAGCGGCCCACGAGAGTGAAGTGTTTTTGAACGGGGAAAAAATAGGAGAGCACCACTGTGGCTATACGGCTTTTTCCATGGATATCAGCGAGTATGTGAAATTTGGAGAGGACAATGTACTGGCTGTCAGGCTGAATACCAGAGAAGACAGCAATATTCCTCCCTTCGGGTATGTGGTGGACTACATGACCTACGGCGGCATCTACCGCGATGTGTATCTGGAAGTCAAGAATCCCAGCCATCTGGAAGACGTATTTTTATGGTCGGAAGTTTCCTTAAAACAGCCGAAGGCAAGACTTCACGCACAGGTGAAGCTTGCGGGTAAGAAAGATTCTCATTCCCTGCGTCAGTATATCAGAAAAAAGGGGGAAGAGGAGTACCGGCTTTTGGGCGAACAGAAAGTGATAAAGGCAGGAACGGAGGGCTCTGCAGAAGAGGCGCAAAAAGAAGAGCAACTGTGCTTTACGGCCGACGGTGTGGAACTTTGGGACATTGACAATCCGGTTTTGTATGAGATAAAGACGCAGCTTCTTTCCGGAGAAGAAGTGGAAGATGAAAAAGTGATTACGTTTGGTTTCCGCAGAGCCGTATTTTTGCGGAGTGGATTCTACTTAAACGGTAAAAGGGTGCGGCTTCGGGGATTGAATCGGCACCAGAGCTATCCATACGTGGGATATGCCATGCCAAAGTCCATACAGAGGATGGATGCGGACATTCTGAAAAAGGAGTTAGGGCTGAATGCAGTCAGAACCTCCCATTATCCTCAGTCCCATGATTTTCTGGACCGCTGTGATGAACTGGGACTTCTGGTGTTTACAGAGATTCCGGGCTGGCAGCACATCGGGGATGAGGCGTGGAAGGAACAGGCGGTACGCAATGTAGAGGATATGGTAAAGCAGTACAGGAACCATACTTCCATCATTCTGTGGGGTGTGCGCATCAACGAATCCGGAGACGACGACGCTTTTTACCGGCGGACAAATGAGGCGGCGCACCGGCTGGACCCTACAAGGCAGACAGGCGGCGTCAGGGCGCATAAAAAAAGCTCCCTGTTGGAAGATGTCTATACCTACAATGATTTTTCCCATGATGGGAAACATAAGGGATGTGAGAGTAAAAAGGCAGTTACATCCGATATGGAAAAGCCCTATCTTATCAGCGAGTATAACGGACATATGTATCCGACCAAGGCGTTTGACTGGGAGGAACACAGGGCGGAACACGCCATCCGACACGCAAACGTGCTGAATCAGGTGGCGTTAGAGCCAGACATCGCGGGCAGTTTTGGCTGGTGTATGGCGGATTACAACACGCATAAGGACTTTGGAAGCGGGGACAGAATCTGCTATCACGGCGTGATGGATATGTTCCGCAATCCCAAGCTGGCGGCAGACATTTATGCCTGTCAGCAGGAAGAGGAGCCAGTGCTTTCCCTGACTTCTTCCATGGACATTGGCGAACACCCGGGCTGCAACAGGGGCGATACCTGGATACTGACCAATGCTGACAGCGTCAGGATGTATAAAAACGAAAGGTTTATCAAGGAATACCGGAAGGAAGATTCTCCTTACAAGGGATTAAAGCACGGTCCCCTTCTGATTGATGATTTTATCGGGGACGCTATAGAGAAAAACGAGGATTTCAAGCCGGCGCAGGCAAAGGGAATCAAGGATGCCTTAAACCTTACGGCAAGGTATGGGCTTTCCAACCTGCCGAAATCCGTTTACCTGACGGCGGTGAAAATGCTTACCGTGTACCATATGAAGCCGACGCAGGCGGTGGAGCTTTACAACAAGTACATCGGGGACTGGGGAGGCGCCTCCACGGTATACCGGTTTGAGGCCGTAAAAGACGGGAATGTGGTAAAAACCATGGTGAAGGAACCGTCAAAGGAAGTAAAGCTGTGGGCGCAGGCGGACCATCAGACGCTTTTAGAGGAGCACACCTACGATGTAGCGGCAGTGCGGATACGGGCGCTTGACGAAAATGACAATCTGCTGAGTTTCTTCTCGGAACCGTTGGTTTTGCGCACAGAGGGCCCCATAGAGCTGATTGGCGGCGAAATCATTTCCTTAAAGGGCGGCATGGCCGGCACCTATGTCAAAACCACAGGCGAAGCGGGAGAAGCGGCAATTATTATAACGAATGCGCAGGCAGGTGAAATAAGACTGGCATTTTCGATACAGGTTAAAGAAAGGAAGGAGAAATAGGTAATGCAGGAGAAATCAAAGTATATTTTCGGAAATCCCATGACGGACAAGGTATACCGCAAGGCGGTCAAGTCAAAAAAGAAGTATATGAAAAAATTCGGGGACGATACGGGAGTGAATTATCCGGTATCCTTACAGAAAAATACCCATATCGGCGATTCCCTCGGCGTGGTGGATGTGCTGCTTCCGCAGGAGGGTCAGAAGGTAGACGGCGGCATGGAATTTGACAAGGAAAAAGGCATTATTGTGGGCAATATCCGCATGGGCTTTGGGCATTACCGCATTTCCATGGCAATCGCTTCCGCAGCCAAATCCATGGGTTATACGCCTTACTGGATGGACTTAAATTCCTATAAGCAGACTACCTGTACCAAGGTAATCAGTGCGCAGAACGATTTGTATTCTCTGGGCTCCAGACTCTCGGGAAAGAGCCGTCTTTTCAATAAACTGGTGTGGGAACCCATGAATTACGAGGGCTTCAGAAAGCTTTCCTACAATGCTTCCGACCAAAAGAACGCGGAGCTGATGGCGGCTGTCTACGGCAATGTGCCGAAGGAGATTCCGGTGGTGGCAACCCATGTCTGGCCGGCACAGGCGGCAATCCATAGCGGCATGAAATACGTGGTAAATGCCATTCCCGACAACTGGCCCATGGCGCTTCACTTAGCGGAGGGAAGCCTTCATACGGTGCAGACGAAGTACGCTTATCAGGGCTACCGCATTTTAAACGGCATGCAGGGAAAGGACGTCTTAAAGCCCATGCCGGAAGAGGATTTGGTATACACCGGACACTATATCGACCATGAGCTTGTTGCCAATATTGAGGCGGACTGCGAGGCAAGAATCCGAAGGAAAGAAAAGGGCGAACCCATGCGTTTTCTGCTTACCATCGGGGGCGCAGGCGCGCAGAAGGAAATTTTTGCCGCCATTATCAAAAATCTGCTTCCTGCCATACGGGATAAGAAAGCAGCGCTCTATGTGAATGTGGGAGACTATCAGAACGTATGGAAGGAGCTGCTCTCAGAAATCCCCCAGATGCAGGAATTTGCAAAGGAGCATTTTAACGACTGGCAGGCGACGATGCAGTTTGCGGAAGAAGCGTTGACGGGCAGGGTGGAAGGAATCCACGGATTTTACCATGAAAATATTTTTGAGGCGGTTTACTGCACAAATCTCCTGATGAGGAGCTGTGATGTGCTGGTGACGAAGCCGAGCGAGCTGGCGTTTTATCCGGTTCCCAAGTTGTTTATCAAGAGAGTGGGAGGGCATGAACAGTGGGGCGCTGTCCACTCGGCGGAAATCGGGGACGGAACCTTAGAGTGCCGCGATATCCCGCATACGCTGCAGATGACGGAACTGTTTATCAAGGAGCAGGGTATGTTACAGGATATGTGCGAGGCCATTGTGAAGAACAAGGCAGCAGGTATTTATGACGGCGCTTACAAGGTGGTAGAGCTTGCTTTTGCACGAAGAAACGGAAACTAAGCAGTATATAAAATAACACATAGACAAGAAAGGAAAGGTATTAAAATGAAACTGTCATTAAAAGAAAAAATTTCTTATGGACTTGGTGCGGTGGGAAAGGATATGGTCTACATGCTTTCCGCCAGCTATATTCTGTATTACTATCAGGACATTTTAGGCGTGAGTGCCATCGCCATGGGTGTCATTCTGATGGTGGCGAGGGTATTCGATGCGTTCAATGACCCGATTATGGGCGTGATTGTAGCAAAGACCAAAACCCGCTGGGGCAAATTCAGACCATGGCTTTTGATTGGCACAGTTTTAAATGCATTCATTCTGTATTTCTTGTTTGCTGCGCCGCCTGCGCTGAACGGTAACGGGCTGATAGCTTATGCGGCGGCAACTTATATTCTTTGGGGCGTTACCTACACCATGATGGATATTCCTTTCTGGTCCATGATTCCGGCGTTTACGGAGGGCGGCAAGGAAAGGGAAGGACTGTCAACACTGGCGCGTTCCTGTGCAGGCGTCGGCTCTGCCCTGATTACCATCATTACCATGGCAAGCGTGGCATGGCTGGGACAGGGAAATGAGCGCAAGGGCTTTCAGTTGTTTGCCCTGATTGTTGCTGCACTCTTTATTGTATTTACCACCATTGCCTGCATCACCATCAAGGAAAAATCGACGGTGGACGTGGATTCCCCTTCCGTGGGGCAGATGTTTAAGGCTCTTTTACAGAATGACCAGGCGATGATGGTGGTGCTCACCATCGTGTTGGTAAACTGCTCCCTTTACATTACGTCAAACCTTGTTATCTACTTCTTTAAATATGATTTTGGCGGCGAGTCCTGGCTCAGCGCTTATACGCTTTTTAACACCTTTGGCGGCGGAGTCCAGATTTTGTCCATGATGCTTTTCTTCCCGTTGCTGCGGAAGGTGTTAAGCGCCATTCAGGTTTTTTATGTCAGCTTTGTCATGGCGATTGTCGGCTATATAGCGTTGCTGATTGTGATATTTTTCAATATGTCCAGCATTTTCCTCCTGCTGATTCCGGCCTTCTTTATCTTTGTGGCATTTGGTATGCTGACTGTACTGACAACGGTATTCCTTGCAAACACAGTGGATTACGGCGAACTGAAAAATAAGCGGAGGGACGAGAGTGTTATCTTCTCCATGCAGACTTTTGTGGTAAAACTGGCTTCCGGTGTTGCTGCACTGATTGCTTCCATCTGCCTTGCTGTCTGCAACCTGAGCAGCGATACCACGGACACGGGAGCGGTGGAGATTGCTGCAGGCTCGTCGGTTATTTGGCTCAGGCTTACCATGACGGTGGTTCCCATTGTCGGTCTTTTGATAGCAGTATTTTTGTTCCGTAAGAAATATATCCTGACAGACGAAAAGATTGCGGAAATCACAGAGCAGATCAAAAAATAATGTCAGCATAAGAAAGGGTTGCCATGATTGAGAAAATTGACAGACAGTTTGTTTTGCACACAGCGAATACCACATATTGTTTTCGGGTGCTTCCCACAGGCCATCTGGAGCATCTTTACTATGGCAGGCGGATTACACTGCCGGCGGGAGAAGGACTTTCCGCACTTTGTGAAAAGCATGCTTTTGCGCCGGGCAATACCAATCTCTATGATAAGGAAAATACCTGTTTTTCACTGGAGGACATCAGACTGGAGATGTCCTCCTATGGAAAGGGCGACATCAGGGAGCCTTTTGTGGAGGTAGTCCATGCGGACGGCAGCAGCACCTCGGATTTTCTGTTTGAAAAGGCAGAAATCAAAAAAGGGAAAGATTGCTTTGAAACCCTGCCGGGTTCCTATGGCAGCGAAGAAGAGGCAGAGCAGCTCTGCATCACCCTGCGGGATGCTGGGTACGGGCTTGTACTGGAGCTCTATTACTATGTGTACGAGGACTGTGACGTTATCTGCAGAAGTGCGAAGCTTATCAATAAAAGTGAGGAAGAGGTAAAGCTTCTGCGCCTTCTGAGCACGCAGCTTGACTTTGACAGTGCGGGCTATGTGTTCACCACCTTTAACGGCGGATGGGCAAGGGAAATGAGAAGAAATGATGTGAAAATCCGCGCAGGAAAGCATATCAATTCTTCTTATACAGGAACCTCGTCAAGTCGGGCGAATCCCTTTGTGATGCTTTCTAAGGAGAACACGACGGAAGATTTTGGAGAATGTTTCGGCGTCAATCTGATATACAGCGGCAACCACTATGAATGTTGTGAGGCGGGCAGTTTTGGCAAAACAAGACTGTCCGTGGGAATCAATCCGCAGTCCTTCTGCTTTATCTTGCAGCCGGAAGAGAGCTTTGAAGCGCCGGAGGCAGTGATGGCCTATTCTGCCGCGGGTTATAACGGCATGAGCGGGCAGATGCACAAATTTGTGCGGAAACATATTGTGCGGGGACAGTGGAAGGATAAAGAAAGACCTGTCTTGCTGAATAGCTGGGAAGCAGCATATTTTGACATCGATGAGCGTAAGCTGCTCAGGCTGGCGAAGGCCGGAAAAGAAGCGGGCATTGAATTGTTCGTCATGGATGACGGATGGTTTGGCGAGCGCAATGACGATACCTCCTCGCTGGGCGACTGGGTGGTCAACAAAAAGAAGCTGCCTTCGGGAATTTCAGGTCTTAGCAGTAAAATAAGAGAGCTGGGGCTTTTGTTTGGTATCTGGGTGGAGCCGGAAATGGTCAGCGTAAACAGCAGGCTCTATGAAGCGCATCCGGACTGGGCGCTGCAGATTCCGGGGAAGCCCCATTCGGAGGGAAGAAATCAGCGCATCCTTGACCTTACCAGAAAAGAGGTGCAGGACTATGTAATAGAAGCCATGAGCAGCGTTTTTTCGTCGGGGGATATCTCTTACGTCAAATGGGACATGAACAGGACCTTTACGGACTATTTTTCCGCAGCCCTGCCCGCAGAGCGGCAGGGGGAGGTGGCGCACCGCTATGTGCTCGGTCTGTACCGCTGCATGAAGGAACTGACAGAGCGCTTCCCTCAGATTCTGTTTGAGGGCTGCGCAGCGGGCGGAAACCGCTTTGATTTGGGGATTCTCTGCTATTTTCCGCAGATTTGGGCAAGTGACGACACCGATGCACTCTGCAGGGCGGAGATTCAGAACGGCTACAGCTACGGCTATCCTTTGTCCGTGGTCAGCGCTCATGTATCCGGCTGTCCTAACCATCAGACGCTGCGCATAACGCCGCTGGAAACCAGATTTAACGTGGCGTGCTTTGGCAGCTTTGGCTATGAGTGTAATTTCTGTGATATGAAAAAGGAAGAACTGGAGGCCGTGAAGGCGCAGATTGCCTTGTATAAAAAGTGGCGGAAAGTGCTGCAGCAGGGTACTTTTTATAGGGGAAGAAGCTTTACAGGCACTGACACAGCAGGCAGTGTTCTGGCGGGTGCCGAGGGAAATTACATGGAATGGACCTGTGTGGCGC
>CAMWLB010000043.1 GCA_947174985.1 uncultured Lachnospiraceae bacterium
TTTCTATACTCTCAAGAAATTTTACAAATTTGCTACTGTCCCATCTGCTTTTTCACTTCTTCAGCGAAGTTCTCTTCCTTCTTCTCGATGCCTTCGCCGGTCTCGAAGCGAACGAAACGCTTTACGGAAAGATTTGCGCCGTTTTCCTTTGCAACCTGTTCAACGTACTGGGATACGGTCTGCTTGCCATCCTCAGCCTTTACGTAAACCTGCTCAAGCAGACATACTTCCTTCAGCTCTTTGTTCAGACGGCCCATAACTGCGCCTTCGATAACCTTTTCCGGCTTTCCTGCCATCTTGGGGTCTGCTACAATCTGTGCCATGAGAATTTCCTTCTCATGCTCCTTGTATTCCTCAGAAACCTCATCTGTGGAAACATACTTCGGAGACAGCGCTGCTACCTGCATTGCAATGTTCGTCATTGCTTCCTTAACCGCATCGTTTACCACATCGGTATCAGCCTCTACAATAACGCCGATACGTCCGCCGCCGTGTACATAGGAAACAACACAGCCGTTTGCAGCCACTACCTTTTCAAATCTTCTGATGTTCAGATTCTCGCCGATAATCGCAATCTTTTCTACCAAAGCTTCCTTTACAGTCTTGCTTGCGTCAGCATTCCACGTTTCTGCCATAAATGCATCCATATCTGCTGCATTGGAAGCAAGCGCCTGATTGGCAACTGCTGCCACATAAGCCTGGAAGTCTGCATTTTTTGCCACGAAATCTGTCTCGGAGTTTACCTCTACAACTGCTGCTGTGGTATCTCCTTCTTTCACAACCATGCAAAGACCTTCTGCTGCGATTCTTCCAGCCTTCTTCTCTGCCTTGGCCTGTCCGTTCTTTCTGAGGTATTCAACAGCCTCGTCCATATTGCCGTTCGTCTCATTCAGAGCCTTCTTGCAATCCATCATGCCTGCGCCGGTCATCTCACGCAGTTCTTTTACCATTGCTGCCGTGATATCTGCCATATATATTCACCAAATCCTTTCTCGTATCATACGCTTTCAACATGCCGCCCTGCGGCATACCTGCCGGAACTTTATTCAGCTTCTGTTGCTTCCTCAGCAGCTTCTGCAATCTCTTCAATATCTGCTTCCTCAGAAACGGCAGCTACTTCCTCTTCCGTGTAAACTGCCTCACCCTGATTTGCCTCGATAACAGCGTCTGCCATCTTGGAAACAATCAGCTTCACTGCTCTGATAGCGTCATCATTGCCAGGAATGATATAGTCCAGTTCCTCAGGGTCACAGTTGGTGTCACCGATACCTAAAAGGGTAATGCCTAAGGAATGTGCTTCCTGTACGCAGATTCTCTCCTTCTTCGGGTCTACCACAAAGATAGCATCCGGAATTCTGGTCATATTCTTGATACCGCCAAGGTTCTTTTCAAGCTTCTCCCACTCTTTGCGCAGTGCAATTACTTCCTTCTTGGGAAGCACGTCAAAAGTACCGTCCTCGGACATGGTCTCAATCGCGCGCAGCCTCTCAACACGGGACTGAATTGTCTTGAAGTTGGTCAGCATACCACCCAGCCATCTCTCGTTTACATAGTACATGCCGCATCTCTCAGCTTCTGTCTTGACAGCATCCTGTGCCTGCTTCTTGGTTCCCACGAAAAGAATGGTACCGCCCTGTGCAGCAATCTCAGAAATTGCCTTGTAAGCCTCGTCAACCTTACCTACAGATTTCTGCAAATCGATAATGTGGATTCCGTTTCTCTCCGTAAAAATGTAGGGAGCCATCTTAGGATTCCATCTTCTGGTCTGGTGTCCGAAATGAACACCTGCTTCTAACAACTGCTTCATTGAAATAACGCTCATATTCTTACCTCCATTTGGTTTGTACTTCCGCATGCTTTTCCGCTGTATCTGCGTTAAAATACAGACGGCTCCACAGCTATCCGCCTTACCTCTGGCGGCACCAACTGTAAATAGGCATACGTGTTTTTTAGTCACAACGTTTAAAGTATAACATAAGGGAAACCCAAGTGCAAGGGTTTCCCTTAAAATTCATCACAACATTTCCGCCCGTCCAGCGTTTATCATTAGTTGCTTCTCGTTATAATCAGTGCGATTTCCTCGTCGGAAGCTCCCTTCGGAATCTCATAGCTGCCGACTCTGATTTTCTTGTCATAGCCGTTTGCACACAGATATTTGTCATATTCCTTTGCATCCTCCACCAGTCCTGCGTCTGCAAGCGTCTTGCTGACTGCCCCTGAACTCTGTCCCGAACTGATTACAATGGTAACCGTATCACCCGATTCCGGTGTCTTTGTAGGCGTTGGTGTAGGAGTAGGAGTCGGTGTGGGCGTAGGTGTCGGGGTTGGAGTAGGTGTTGCCGTCGGAGTTGGAGTAGGCGTTGCTGTTGGAGTAGGTGTTGCCGTCGGCGTAGGTGTCGGGGTTTCGGTCTCTGTCGGCGTTGCTGTCGGGGTCGGCGTCGGTGTTTCAGTCTCTGCCGGCGTTGCCGTCGGGGTCGGTGACGCCGTAGCATCCGGTGTCCTATCCGGCTCAACAGTTGCCTCCGGTGTCTTATCGTCCTCACCTGACGCAGAACCTCCCTGCATATCTGCAAGCACCATGCTCTCTGACATCCCCAATTCACGCGCCCTTGCCTTAATTTCTTCGTCCGTCATTGTCCTGCGTTCTCCTGATGCGACGGTCGTAAGCAGAACCGTCACAAGTATTCCAATTCCAAGCCCTCGCAGATAATATTTCAGTTTCATCATATTTTGCTCCCTATCAATACATTACATTTACCTGAACAAATCAATTACCAGCTTTACTTCTCCAACTCCAAGCCCTAATTCTTTTGCTATCTCGACATTGGATTTACCGGCATTGTGCAATTCAAGTATTCTCTCATTCTGATTTTCCTTCTCTGAGCTGCCATTTATAAAACTGATATCCTCTTTTTGCGACTCTTCCGGTGTTTCTTCCGCCATATCCGCTTCTTCGTTTTCTTCAGCAGACATTCCCTGTACAGAGAACTGTCCTCCCACTGCTTCTGCCTCTTTGACGGTTTGTTCTATTTTGCTGACTGTTGACTTTATATTTTCATGCTTATCATTGAGCATGTCATATAAGAACATAACCTCTTGGTGGTTCTTGTTGATATCTTCAAGAACGGTATCTGAATATTCATTGACTGCCATGATTTTTTCATTTGAAACCCGCTCCAGGGAACGCTCCGTCTTCTCTACTGCATAGTCAACTGTCTCGTCCACAATATCTTCTATCCGTTCCTTGACTTCGTCCATTTCCCGGGCCACCACATTTTTTACTTCTTTCTTTACCATTTCCTTGGTGCCGGCGTCAGCCCCCTTGCCTGTAGGAATAAAAAAGCTAAGTACGAAAATGATGCCCCCTGCGATAAGCAGGATTATTTCCAATGTGCCCATTTATGTGTCTCCTTAAATTTTTATATCAAAACTTTTCTTATCCTTGCACACCACACAGCCGTCCACGTCCGCCTTCTTCTTACGGTTTCTGCCGCCGTCCCCCGCGTAGGTGTTGCTCCCTTTTTCTTTTGAATCAAACTTCTTTTGCTGCCAGTCCGCATCATCGCTCTGCACGACCTGTCTCGTCTTGATGTCAGTTTCCCGATGCATTTCCTGCGTCAGGTTACTCTGCTGTGCAATCCCCCTGTTATCCTCGTTCTGTTTCAGCGCCGTGTAGTCCTGGGACCTCGCTATCGTCCCCAACTCAATCGCACCTAATGCCATTCTGAACCTCCTTACATACCTACCACTTTGACGTCTCCCTGCTGCTTCACAAAACGGCAGTACTGCTGTTCCTTCTGCACTACCATGGACACATCACCGATTACCACCTTCACGCCGGGATATGCTTTTTCCTGCACTACCACCTGCGCATGCGCCTGCTGATCGATAATCTCTGCCAACGCTTCCATTTCCTTTTTCGCTTTCTTAAGTTCCGGAAGCTTCTGCTCTTTTGTTTTGACCACGGACGCCAGATATTGAAGCTGTTCCGTCGAAAGCTTCACACCCTGCTTCCGTTTCTGTATATAAGTGGCAATAATCGGGTCCAAGCCGTCTATCATTTTGTTCAGTTCCCCAACCGTCTTCTGCAGTTCCGCATAACGTATCTTTACCGCCGGATCCGCGCCTACCTCCAGAACCGTCGATGTCCCCATCGTCGAACCAAAGGTTTTCGCCTTAATCAGATTGGTTGCACAGGTACGCCCGCCTGCAATAAAGCCGCGTTTGCCATCTACTGTGATTTCTTTGCCCGCCATTACCGTGCTGTGCATAATAGACTCAGCCGTAATATATCCGCCGGCACTTACTTTCGCACTCTCAAAAAACTTTGCAACAACATTGCCGCCGGCCTTCAGTTCACCCTTGTTCATGCCGGCCATACCGCGGGCAATGATGATATCACCGGTAGCCTCCAGATACGCGCTCTCCACCAGACCGTTCACTACAATATTTCCTCTTGCCTTGACAGAAAAATTCGCCTGCACATTGCCGGTCACAGTGACACTGCCGTCATATTCTATATTGCCGGTAGACATATCTACACTTTCCAGCTCCAGCACATTGGATACAACAACTCTATCGTCTTCCAGTATAACATGTCCGCTCACCTGCGCCTTCAGGGTAAGCTTATCCTCTGCAAGCTCCACATTCTTACCATACTTTAGCAGAAGATTCTTCACCGTATGGGGCTTTATGATAACCCCCATGATATTGGTTCCATTATCGCCCAAATCGGCAGGAATCAGACGCGCCAGCGTATCACCTGCTTTGCAGTGGCTGATGGTATTCAGATGGAAGAAATCCACGCTTCCATCTTCCTTCAATGTAGGCCTTGCCTTCGAATCTGCATTAAAATAATACTCTATAACCGCATCCTTTCCCTCACGGGGCGGCTGGCCTTCCGCCACTACAATATCCGTACAATAGACGCTATTTGCAATTGCATCCTCTATGTTTTTTTTCTGTACACCAAATTTAATCTGCTTTCCGGCCAAATCTCCCAAAACATCCTGCGCAGTCAGGGTTTTTCCCGTCTCTGACGGAGGATAGAGCCTGATAACGGCTCTCATGTTTTCCTCTTCTATCGAAAGCTTATAACTCATATTGACAGAAGGACATTCGCCGCTGCCAAGGGGCATAACCGAATTCCAATTCTGCCCCAGTGCATCCTTTAACACCGGAAGATCACAGTTTATCCCCTGCTGCGCGAGATAATCCGTAACTTCTCCTATTTTAACCTGTTCGCCGCCGCCTGTGGGTACTACTATTTGTAAGCCAAACCCTAGGCCATTCTTAACCAGCCTGAAATAACCGTTCGCCATGCACTTCTCCTCATCAATCTATCAATCGCCTCCACACCCTCATATCAATTATCTATTTATCTGTTAAAAATCCCCATGTAGACTCCCATTTTGTCTTTCATCTTCTGAAGCGCCCGTGTGTGAAGCTGGGAAATGCGGGACTCAGAAACCTCAAGAATATTGCTGATTTCCTTGAGTGTCAATTCTTCATAATAGTAAAGCAGTATTACCTTTTTCTCCTTTTCCGTCAGAATCTCCAGTGTTTCTTCCAGCACTTTCTTCAATTCTTCCTTCTCTATGCTTTCCTCCGGTCCTTCAAAACGTGCCGTATTATGGCGGTTGCCTTCAAACGGCACCTCGCTTCCCTGTTCCATATACTCATTTAAAGAGACCACGTTTGTGATTTTCATCTGGGACTGCCATTCCAGATATTCATCCTCCGTTATGCCAAGCTTAGCCGCAATCTCCTCATCCGTTGCTTCCCTGCCTTTTAAAAGCTCAATCTCTTTCATAACCGCTTCTATTTTTTTCTGCTTCTGCCGGATTGTCCTGGGAATCCAGTCCATCTTACGAATCTGGTCCAGTATGGCTCCCCGTATACGCAGGCTCGCATAGGTCTCAAATTTTACTTCCTTCATATTGTCGAATTTATCTATGGCGTCTATCAGTCCAAAAATGCCATAGCTCACCAAATCCTCATACTCCACATTATAGCCGAGATACATGCTCAGACGCCCTGCCACCAGCTTTACCAAAGGCGCATATTCCAATATGATTTTTTCCCTGATTTCGGGCGCCCTTGTTCTGTCATAGTCGTCCCAAAGCCGCTTTCTTCCCGCTTCGTCCATGGCATCCTCCTAATTTCGTTCTTCACATGCAGTCTATTCGTTTTCCTTGTTGGAGTCTTCTTCCTTGCCTTCCTCTGCTTCCTTTGCGATTACTTCTCCCTCATCTAAAGCTGCCTTTTCATTCTGCTTTTCAAATGTGTCCAAGGCCCACTTCAGTATGGTTCCCAATCCATAAAAGATGATGAGAACCGCCAGCAGCGTCACCAGCTTCCAGATAATAGGGTACTTCATTATAAATGTAATAATGCAGGTAACCGCACCGGCTGTCAGCATCAACACCAATGGCATTTTTTTTCTGTTCATATTTCCAGCCTGCTCCTAAATTACTTTCTCCGGTTTTCCAACCGCCCGGATTACATAGTCTCCTGTCTCCGGGTAAAATATGACGGTACGCCCGTAGTTTGCTCCGGTATCCGCAACCAAAACCGGAATCTGCAGTTCTGCCAGCTTCTTTCTGGAAGCCTCCACATTCCTGTCGCCGACGCGAACCAAGTCTGTTTTGTTCTGAAAAGTAAACATCATGGCTCCGCCCGCCAGCTTTGCCACCATCCGGCTTCTTTTTGCACCCAATGCTTCCATCTGCCGTACCAGTTCTGTAATTCCCGTATCCGCGAACTTAGGAATATTCAGTTGCCCACCCCGGATAGCCGTGCTGTCCGGCAACATAATGTGTGCCAGCCCGCCGATTTTGGTAATTGGATCCCTGATTGCAATTCCAACACAAGAGCCAAGTCCCAAAGTCGTCAATCCGTTCGGGCTGCTGCAGACCTTCAAGTCAGCCATTCCCACCTTTATTATTTCGCTCATAAGTAAATTACCTCGGTTCAATCTTATTTGTTCAACATCTACACCATCCCCAGTGCAGATAATATCTTCTCATAAGATTCCAAATCCGGAATCAGGATAAAATAACCATCTATTTCCACATCATCATAAAACTGCGACTGAATTAAAAGTATTTTATCTCCCATAATACCGAATTCTATAGCCGGCACACTTAGGATAGCGCCTGCCATATCAAGCGCCAAGTCCGGCGGCGAGGGATATATCTTTAGATTGGTCAGCATTGACAGTGAATTGAGGTAAGCACCCGTAATGATATTGGAAATTTCCTTCATGGCGGAAATTTCCATCTCATTGAGTTCATCGCCCTCGCTTGCCAATCCCATCATCAGCTTATCCACCAGGTGCTTTGCACTGTCCGTCCTTACCAGGAACATGATGCTGCCCGTGATGTCTCCTTCTACAGCAAGGTAAACTCCGACCATCAACTGTTCTTCGCCGCCCATCATGGAGCCAACCTCCTGAAACTCCAGAAGCCTGACCTGCGGCACCTGCATATCCACCTTACACTGCAGCATCTGGGATAATGCCGTCATGGCATTGCCCGCACCAATGTTGCCGATTTCCTTCAACACGTCCATATAGTTCTGAGTTACGTTATCCAAACTCATGTCTGCCATAAAATGCATATCTCCTTCTGTTGCTCTCTGCCTATTTTTCCTGCGCTACAACATTCAAATCTAACAGGGAAATCAAACCGCCTTCATACTTTCCGACACCCTGAATGAAGTTGTTCTTATCTTCCTTATCGTATGCCATTTTTTCAACCTGTGTGTCCATATCCAGGGTCACCACTTCTCTGACCTCGTCTACAATCATACCAATGGTGCCATACTGCTCCAGCTTTACGATGATAATTCTTGCCGCCTTGCTCTCTTCATCTGCGGGAAGTCCCATCTTCAGCCTGAGACTCATAATGGGAATCACCTCGCCGCGCAGATTGATGACGCCTTTTAAATATGCGGCCAGCTTCGGCACTCTGGTAATGTGCTGCATCCTCACGATATTATCGATGTAGCGGATATCAATGCCATACTGCTCCTGTCCCAATCTGATGACAATATACTGCGCTGTTTCACTTGCAATTATTAACTCTTCCATTCTCTGTCCCTCCTCAGATTAAGGCATTCGCATCCAGAATCAGGGCAACTTCGCCATCACCCAGAATGGTTGCGCCGCTTATCAGCTTGCACTTATTGTCAATGTATTTACCCATGGACTTAATGACGATTTCCTGCTGTCCCTGCAGTTCATCCACCACAAATCCTGCTGTCTTATCACCTTTTTTCACGATAATTACCGTCAGATTTTCTTCCGGTGCCCTTGTACTGGTCACATCAAGTTCCTTATCCAGCCTGATAAGCGGAATAACACTTCCTCTTAAATGGATAACTTCCTTATTTTGTACAAGTTTAATATCCTCAGGCATGACATCCTCTATCGTCTGAATGGAGCCGAGTGAAATAGCGTACTTTTCACCGCCGACTTCCACCATAAGAGCCTGAATAATGGCAAGTGTAAGCGGCAGACGGATAATCCATGTACTGCCCTCTCCCAGCCTGCTCTTTACCTCGACCTCGCCACTCAACGCTTCTATCTTGCTCTTCACGACATCAAGCCCGACGCCTCTTCCGGATACATCCGTCACCTTCTCCGCTGTGGAAAAACTGGGCAGGAAAAGCAAATCAATAATTTCCTTTTCAGACATATTGAGCGCCTGCTCCGGTGTAATCTGTCCGCGCTCGATGGCCTTCCTCTTCACGCTCTCCGTGTCGATACCATTACCATCGTCCCGTACCTCAATGACAACATTATTGCCGTCCTGATAAGCATCCAGCCAAATAGAACCGACCTCCGGCTTACCTCTCTGGGCACGCACTTCCGCAGACTCCAAACCATGATCCGCGGAATTTCTGAGCAGATGCATCAGCGGGTCGCCGATTTCATCCACCACGGTACGATCCAGCTCTGTCTCCTCACCGGACATATAAAGCTCCATTTTTTTATTGAGCTTCTTGGTTAAATCCCGAATCATACGGGGGAATTTGTTTACTACGCTTTCTATCGGCACCATTCGAACCTTCATAACAGATTCATGCAGGTTCGTCGTAACACTCTCCAGGTATTCAATCTGTTCGTTGATACCGCTCTGCGCCGTACCGCTGTTTTGTGCCATCGTCGCCTCTGACGCAGCGACAAGGGAATTCTTCGCAATAATCAGCTCGCTCACCAGATTCATCAGCACATCAAGCTTTTCAATATCCACTCGCACAGTGCGGTTTACGACCGGCTTGCCGCCGGACTGCTTCGCCGCTGCCGGCTGTTTCGCATTCGCTGCGGGCGCGGGAGCTGTCTGGGCTGCCGGCTGCACCTGTGTCGCTGCAGGCGCTACCGCTGTACCCGTCTCACTCTTCTCCGCTTCCTTTCGCATATTTTCCTTATGCTCTTCTGCTTCCCTGCTCTCCTCGTCAAGCTGCATAACAGAAAGGTCTATGCTCTCCGCCAGAACCGACTCTATCTCGGACACATTGCTGATTGCGGCAGTCACCTTATCCACATCTGCTTCCGTAATCATAATCAGGGAGAAATCCAACTCAAAGCGTTCGTCTTCGATATCCTGCGCGGACGGATTGGATACAATAATTTCACCCAGTTCTTCCACTGCCTTGAATACCAGAAACGCCCTCGCCGCCTTTAAAAGACAGTTCTCCTGTATACTGACTGTAACGCCGTATACCATTTTACCCTGCTTCTGCGCTTCTCCGATTACCATTTTATCGGTGCTGTTCAAATTAATTTCCAGCCATTTCCTGCCGTCGCCATCGTCGGCAGATTTCGCTGCCGTCTCTGTCTTGGCATCACTTTCACCTGCTGCCTTTTTATTGAGTATGTCGCCCAGCATCTTTATCAGCGGCTCATTGTCATTGGTTCCTTCATCGCCGCTTTCTCTGATGTTTGTGGTATACTCCTCTAAGGCATCCAGACACTGAAACAGAATGTCAATCATATTGGCTTTCACCTTTATGCTGCCATTCCTGACCTCGGAAAACACATTTTCCATATCATGGGTCAAATTCTGCATACGCTTATAGCCCATGGTTCCTGCCATTCCCTTCAGGGAATGGGCGGCACGGAAAATTTCATTGATCGTATCCATATTTTCCGAGTCCTGCTCCAGTTCCAGTATCTGTGTGTTCAGATTCTGTAAATGTTCTGTTGTTTCATCAAGGAAGATTTCCAAATATTGACTTACATCCATTTTACTTTCCCCCCACCTTTGCGGTTATCGCCTGTGCGATTTGTTCGAGCGGTACAATTTGGTCGGCAAGCCCTGCCGTCACAATGCTCTTTGGCATCCCGTACACGACGCAGGTACTTTGTTCCTGTGCAATCACATGTATTTTCTTGTTGTTTTTCAGATTCGAGATTCCCTGCGTGCCATCCGCGCCCATTCCTGTCATGACCACACAGATTATTTCTTCAAAACGACTGTCTCCCAGCGATTCGTACATGTAGTTGGCACACGGTCTCACTCCCTCTCTGGGCGGCTCATCCGTGTAATGAATCACATATCTGCCCGCTGCGTTTACAGCTACAGTTAAATGACTGCCTCCCATGGAAAGATAGACACAGCCGTTTTCCAGCACGTCGCCTTCCGCTGCTTCCCGCACCGTAATCTCGCTTAAGGAGTCAAGACGCTCTGCCAGCGATGCAGTAAAGCCCTTCGGCATATGCTGCACCAGTAAAACCGGAGCCTGTAAATCCTTTGGCAGGCGTGGAATTACGGACTGTAACGCCTTTGGTCCTCCTGTGGAGCTTGCGATTGCAACAAGCTTCTTGCCTATCACACCGGTGGATACCCTTGCAGGTACTTCCGGTGTTGTGACAGGTTTTGTGACAGGTACTGCCACCGGCTCCCGCCTGAACGGTTTCACTGCTCTCTGTATGGGCATATTCACAGTGGAATCAGACACCACCGCAAGGACTTTCAGCAGACGTTCCTTAAAATCCACACCACGACAGTCACCGGCGCTAACCGGCTTGTGAATAAAATCAACCGCTCCCAGTTCCAGTGCATCCAAAGTCACTTTTGCACCCTCGCTGGTCGCCGTACTTGCCATCATTACCCTTGCGGATATTTTGAATTTCTGCAGTTCCTTTAACAACTCGATTCCGCCCATCTTAGGCATATTGACGTCTAAGACGACGGCATCATAGGTCTTGCGGCTGAGTAAATCAAATGCCTCCAGCCCATTGGTTGCACGATCTTCAACATGAAATCTCTCATCACTATTGATTATATCACACAGCACCCTTCTCATAAGTGCAGAGTCATCAACTACAAGGATTTTTTTCATAAATTATGTTATCCCTTCTCACGACGAAGATTTTTTCGTTCCTCTTCAAAAATATATTTGATGATTTTCTCTCTTTCGCCAGCCCCCATGTTGACATATTGTACCCTGTGCTCGTAGGTACCCTTCTTATTTTCAATCTCTCTTGCGCTGAGAATTTTCCCTACGATTTCACATTCCGTATTCTCTTTTTCACTTACAAGATGGTAGTTACAATAAATCAGACTTTCCGGCTCGTACTGCTGATCGCTCATAAATCTGAGGCCGCCGCCGCTGATGTCCACAATCACGCTTCGCTTTAAGGGAAGCCCCGGCGTAAGGAAATATGCCTCCTTCTGCTCTACTGCTTTTACCTCTTCCTCCACAAGTGGTCTTGCACACATTTCAAGGGCACAGCTGAACCGGTAATACTCCCTGCGCTGGAACTTGCGCAGATTGCTCGTCATCTCCACCACCAGAATATAGGAATTGTTGCTCTTATACCTATCGATAATTCTTGCGAAACACTGGTACAAATTATTGTTATTTCCATAAAAAACAAGATCATATTCCCCATCCACCGGAAGCAGAATCAGCTTAGTCTGCTCCATCGGCATGGCAATTTCCATTCTGTCTTCCGATATGATGTCATATACCTTACTGGTATAGACCTTTTTTGTACTTTCCTTATCCTCCTCGTTTACCCGATTGACCGCCTGCAGCTCTATCTTGCAGCCCGGTGTAATAAATTTTGAAAGCATAATCTTCCTCCCTTTTACTTTTTGCCGTTTACAATATGTGAAAAGAACGCCGCCATTCCCCGTTTTCTGGCGATAGCCTCTCTGTTCATCAGCTTTGCCGCAATGCTCTCATACGCAATGCTGGATTTCGCATTCGGATTCTGCTGTGAAACCGGAACCTGCTGCATCACTGCTTTTGCAAGCCGGCTGTCCTGCGGAACCGCTCCCAGATAAGAAAACGACATATTCAAATATCTGGATACGACTGCATTCAGTTTATTGAAAACAATTTCTCCTTCCTCCTCTTCCTCCACCCGGTTGGCAATCATTTTTACAAGCGTATTCTCCCGTGAAAAACGTGGATGCCGGTTTAATGCCTTTAAAAGTGAGTAGGAATCCGTAATCGAGGTCGGCTCCGGCGTTGTGATAAGCAGAATTTCACCGCTTGCCACCAAAAACTCCAGTACTGCATCCGCAATCCCCGCTCCGGTATCTACAATAATAATATCAGCAATCGCATCAAGCTCCGTCAGATTCTTTATAATATATGCCAAATAATCCCTGCTTAGGTTTGACATTCCCACAATTCCGGAACCGCCTGAGACAAAACCCACATCCATCGGTCCCCATGTAATAATTTCCCTAATGCTCTTACCCTGGTAAATCAAGTCGCAGAGATTGTGCTTCGGAACCGTTCCAAACATAATTTCTATATTGGCCAGTCCAAAATCTGCATCCAGAATAATAACCCGCTGTCCCTGTTTACGGAACTGAATGGCAAGATTAATTGCTGTATTCGATTTTCCAACGCCGCCCTTGCCGCTGGTCACGGTAAGAACTCTCGCCATAGGACGCTGCACATTTTCCGCTTTTATGATATTCCGCAACTGCTCAGCCTGATCCATATACTTCCTCCTGTTGTGTCCTGCTGTCAGCTCCCCTCTTATTTGCCACAGCCTCTTACGTCCTTCCACTTAAAAGACTCTTCACCGTCTTCTGCGGATTGAATTTCTCTATATCTTCCGGTACATTTTGTCCACAGGTCACATAAGAAAGACTTGCGCCCGTATGGAACTTTAAGTTCAGAATATTGCCAAAGGCAGAAGTTTCATCCAGCTTTGTGAAAATAAGCTTATAACCCTCCACATCCTTATAGCTGTCAGCAATACTCACAAGATCGCGGTACTTTGTCGTCGCACTGAGCACCAGAAATATTTCTTTTTCCACCATGCCGTCTACGCAGTGTACAAGCTCCTTCATAGCTGCCTTCTGCTCTTCGTTCTGATGGGAATGTCCCGTCGTATCTATCAGGATATAGTCATAGTCCTTAAAGTCACGGATTGCATCCTCTAACTCCTGCATGGTGTAGATAACCCGAAACGGCGCTTCCAGAATACTGGCATAGGTCCTGAGCTGCTCCGCCGCAGCAATCCTGAAGGTATCCGTTGTCAGAAGCGCCACGCGTTTTTTATCCTCTACCGTAAATTTAGAAGCAATCTTCGCAATGGTGGTCGTCTTGCCTACGCCGGTCGGCCCGATAAAGAAAACCGCCTTAGGACCCGACTTTGCCGGTACAATTTCCTCTGCCGCCCCAAACTTTAATACCATCCTCTGATAAGCATTTGCCAGCGCATAGTCAAAGGGCATATTGGGCTTATGTACCTTTTCTATTTCATCCATAATCTGATTGACATATTTTTCGTCTACTTCATTTTCCAGCATGACGTTGTAAAGCAGCTTTAAAAACTTTGCAAGCTCCGGATTCTTTTCTTCCTCCGGCTCCTTTGCCGGCGTTTTTGCTTCTTCCTGCACATCCTCGTACACTTCGGCCTTCTCCTGCGGCGGATTTTTGAACTGCTGCACCAGCAATGTCTGCAGAATGTCAAGCTTCTCCTCAATCGCCCCGATTTCCGCCGTGTCCCGCCGATAGATGCCGGAACTTTCCTTCTGCCATGCCCCCGTAATCGGCGTATTTCTTTGCAGCAC
>CAMWLB010000044.1 GCA_947174985.1 uncultured Lachnospiraceae bacterium
AATGAAGAGATGAAAAAAAGAGAGAAGAGCAGAATGTTAAAGAGGATGAGGCGCGTGGCCGCAGCAGGACTGGCGGGCTGCCTTTTTGCCGTAATGTGTCCGTCCATGAATGTGTCGGCAAGTGAAACTATTACAAGAGAGAACTTTGATTATGTACGCTATGCGGACGACTATCAAGATTTGAAGGATGCGTTCGGCTATGATGCAGAGGCACTCTATAACCACTATCTGACATGTGGCATATCGGAGCAGCGTACGGCCTACAGTGTTGTTTCATCTGATGAGTTTGATTATGTACGCTATGCTGATGATTATAAGGATTTGAAGGAAGCCTTCGGGTATGATGCAAAGGCGCTCTACAACCATTATCTGAACAACGGCAGAGCAGAAGGCAGAATTGCTTATCGAAACGATGGAAGTGCAATCGGAAATCAGGCAGGAGCAGATAATGCGGGTACGACAACTAAAACAGAACAGACAGACAAGAAGGTTTTGACGCCGCAGGAACAAAAGCTGGTTAACGAAGGCTGGGAATGGAATAGCAACTGGGGAATGTGGGTTAGATAATTACAATATAAGTATTTGATATAAATAGAAATCGTAAGTATAATGTAAGTGCAGAAAGGGAGATGAACTCCGTAACTGCACTTATATTTTTTTAGATGAGGGTTGTACAGAATGGAGAAAAACATACGCTTTACAAATAAAGACTTGAAAAATATGATTGTACCGCTTTTTTTTGAACAACTGCTTGTGATGTTGGTGGGAATTGCCGACACGCTTGTCATAAGCTATGCGGGAGAAGCCGCCGTATCAGGGGTATCTCTTGTCAATCAGTTTAACACAATTTTTATCTATATTTTTACAGCGCTTGCCTCCGGCGGCGCTGTAGTAGTCAGTCAGTATATCGGGAGCAGGGATACGGATAATGCAGAAAAATCTTCCAGCCAGCTCTTGATGTTTTCCATCCTGCTTTCGCTGGTGATTGGAGCGTTGGTCATTATCGGGAACCGCACAATGCTTGGCATATTATTTGGCAAAGTTGAAGATTCCGTTATGGATGCCTGTGTCACGTATCTGCGGATTTCAGCTTACTCTTATCCCGCACTGGCAATTTATAATGCAGGAGCGGCCATTTACCGAAGCCTTGGCAAGACAAAGGTGACAATGTACATATCCATTCTGTCCAATATCATCAACGTAGTCGGAAACATAATCGGCGTGTTTGGGCTGAAAGCGGGAGTGGCAGGCGTGGCTTACCCCTCTTTGATTGCCAGAGCATTTTCAGCAGTCATGATTACGCTTTTGTGTTTCAGGCAGGGCGCGGAACTTCGTTATCGAAATAAATGGATTTTTGCGTGGGATGGTGGTATGCTAAAGAAAATCCTGAACATCGCTGTTCCCAACGGAGTTGAGAACGGGCTGTTTCAGTTGGTAAAGGTGGCCCTGAGCAGTATCGTTGCGTTGTTTGGCACTTATCAGATTGCAGCGAACGGTGTGGCGCAAAGCCTCTGGTCGCTTGCTGCCCTGATGGGAGTGGCTATGAGCTCGGCGTTTATTCCCGTAATCGGTCAGTGCATGGGTGCAAATGAAACAGACGCGGCGGAATACTATTTTAAAAAGCTGATGAAAATCACGGTGATTGCTTCTGTGGCATGGAATGTCATTATTCTTGCAGCCACGCCGCTTGCGATGATGGCATATGATTTGTCGGCGGAAACGAAGGAACTGATAATCTGGCTGGTGGTGATACACAATGCATTCAATGCATTCGCGTATCCGTTTGCGGGACCGCTTTCGGCAGGATTGCGTGCGGCAGGAGACGCAAAATTTACAATGGTTGTTACCGTGATATCTACAATCGGAATCAGGCTTTTATTGTCTATACTGCTTGGCATTGTACTGAACATGGGCGTTATCGGCATTGCGTTTGCCATGTGCGCCGACTGGCTTTTCAAAGCGGCGCTCTTTGAAATCAGGTTCCGAAAGGGTATGTGGAAACAACTAAAAGTTATTTAAAAATTTCACGAAACAATAGTTGGGAGTGTATCATGAAGAAAAAAAGAAGATATATTGTCGGGATTGCATTGATAGTGGCGATAGTCATTGGAGGCTGTGCAAAGAAGGACGAGGAGTCGAACGGGATGAGAAAGATTACTACCATGGAACTGGTGCGGGATATGGGCATTGGCATCAATCTGGGCAATACTTTTGAATCTTGTGGAGACTGGATTGCAGGCGGTTCCGTGCGGTCTTATGAAACTGCATGGGGGAGTCCGGTTATTACGCAGGAGATGATTCAGGGGTATGCAGATGCCGGATTTGGCGTGCTGCGCATACCGGTTGCATGGTCAAATATGATGGGGGAGGATTATACCATCAACGAGGATTATCTGGCTGCGGTGAAGGAAGTTGTGGACTGGACACTGGATGCGGGAATGTATGCGATTATCAATATTCACCATGACAACTGGTGGATGGCGGATTTTCCGACAAATACCGAGGAGTGTATGTATCACTACTCCCGCATTTGGACGCAGGTTGCAGATGCTTTTCAGGATTATGGGGATCATCTGGTGTTTGAGTCTTTGAATGAGGAGGGGTGCTGGGATGCGGTCTGGAATCGGTATGCCGGTTCTACTAACGGCAAGGAAGAAGTATTTTCCCTGTTGAATGAAATCAATCAGACCTTTGTGGATATTGTCCGCAGTTCCGGCGGCAACAATCCCGAGCGGCACTTGCTGATTGCCGGCTATGCAACCGATATTGAGCTGACCAGCGATGAACTTTATCATATGCCTGTTGATCCGGCGGGCAGATGTGCGGTTTCTGTTCATTATTATACGCCTTCTGTTTTTGCCATTCTTGAGGAAGATGCGGACTGGGGAAAATGCCGCAGTACATGGGGAACGGAAGCGGATTTGAAAGAACTGCAAAAGTACATGGAAATGGTAGAAACGAATTTCATTGAGCAGGGGATTCCGGTCATTCTGGGAGAATACGGCTGCCCGAAGAAAAATAAGGATGAGGAATCCGTCAGGCTTTTTCTGACATCTGTATGCCAAGAGGCATATGACAGGCAGATTTGTCCTATACTCTGGGATACCACCGGTTTGCATTATGACCGCTATTCCTGTCAAATGATAGATCCGCTGCTGCTGGAAGGCTTGATGGAGAATTTGGATGACAAGGTACAGTAGAAAAATAGTTTAGATGGGAGAAGAAATTGGATAATGAAAAGACGGCGCCGGCGCATATCAAGGTGCGCGGAGCAAGGGTACACAATTTGAAAAATATTGACGTGGATATTCCGCTGAACAGGATTGTCGGGATAGCGGGAGTATCCGGTTCGGGGAAATCTTCTCTGGCACTGGGAATCCTGTATGCGGAGGGCTCCAGACGGTATCTGGAAGCGCTTTCTACCTATACAAGGAGGCGTATGACGCAGGCGGAAAAGGCACAGGTAGATGAGGTGCTGTATGTTCCGGCTGCACTTGCGCTTAGACAGCGCCCGGGTATCCCGGGCATAAGGAGTACTTTTGGTACGGGAACAGAACTTTTGAATATCTTACGTCTGATGTATTCGAGGCTCGCTGAACATCGCTGCCCGAACGGGCATTATGTAAAGCCGTCTTTCAATGTTGCGGCGGGTCAGGAGTTGGTCTGTTTGGATTGCGGGGTGCATTTTTTTGCACCAGGTGCGGAGGAACTGGCATTTAACAGTCAGGGCGCGTGCAGGCGCTGTGATGGGACAGGCATTGTCAGGACAGTGGATGAATCGACGCTTGTACCGGACGAATCCCTTTCCATTGAGGAGGGTGCTGTCGCGCCGTGGCAGACGCTGATGTGGTCTCTTATGAAAGATATTGCCCGTGAGATGGGTGTTCGGACGAATATACCGTTTAAAGAGCTGACAGAAAAAGAACGGGACATTGTGTTTCACGGCCCGGCAGTCAAGAAAAATATCATCTACCAGAACAAGACCAGCGGCGCGGCGGGGGATATGGATTTTACCTATTTTAACGCAACCTATACCGTGGAAAATGCGCTGTCCAAGGTGAAAGATGAGAAAGGAATGAAGCGGGTGGAGAAATTCTTAAGGCAGGGTGTCTGTCCGGACTGCGGCGGAACCAGGCTTTCAAAGGAGGCACGCGCGCCAAAGCTTCGTGGAATCTCGCTTGCCGAGGTCTGCACGATGCCGCTTTCCGATTTGACGGTATGGGTTGAAGGTGTACCGGATTCTCTGTCAAAGGAAATGCGCCCTATGGCAGAAAGCATCTGTGAGTCTTTTCAGAGCGCGGCAAAACGGCTGATAGACCTGGGGCTTTCCTATCTCACACTGGACCGTGCGGCATCTACGCTATCCACAGGAGAGCGGCAGAGGATGCAGCTTGCAAGGGCGGTCAGAAACCGCACGACCGGTGTGCTGTATGTGCTTGACGAGCCGTCCATCGGGCTGCATCCCTCAAATATGGAAGGACTGACAGGCGTCATGCATGACCTTTTGCAGGATGGCAATACGGTCATTCTGGTGGACCATGATACCCACGTACTCTCTGAAGCAGACTGGCTCATAGAGCTTGGACCCAAGGCCGGTGCGGGTGGAGGCACGATTATTGCGCAGGGAAATCTCGAAGAAATAGAGAAGAATCCTGATTCGCGGATTGGTGGATTTCTCACAGGAGAGGCGGTAATTGATGTCGGAAATCATGTCGCCGCGGAGCAAATGTTTGAATTGGGCACGATTCATTTGTCTACTTCCGAAATTCATACGGTGCAGCCATTGGAAGCAGACTTTCCGAAAGGACGGCTGATTGCTGTGACGGGGGTATCCGGTTCCGGAAAGACGACGATGGTTCTGGAAAGCCTGATTCCTGCACTGGATGCTTTCATAAAAGGAGAAAAGCTTCCGGCACATGTGCGTTCTGTCTCGGCGGATGATATCCGCCAGGTCAAGCTGATAGACGCGACGCCAATCGGAATGAATGTCCGTTCCACGGTGGCGACCTATGCTGATGTGCATGATGAACTGCGTAAGATATATGCGAGGACGCCGGACGCAAAGGAAAGAGGATACAAGGCGGGAGATTTTTCCTATAACACAGGTATACTGCGCTGTCCGGTTTGCGACGGTACGGGTTCCATCAGTCTTGACGTGCAGTTTTTACCTGATGTGGAGATTACGTGTCCGGACTGCGGCGGCTCGCGGTATGCGAAGGAAGCAAGCCTGATACGGCGGATTTCCAAAAAGAAAAACAGCGCATATACACTGCCGGAACTCATGGATATGAGCATTGACGAGGCTTTGGATGCCTGCGAGGATATTCCGAATGTAGAGCGGAGACTGCAGGTGCTGCATGACCTTGGTTTGGGATATCTGACGCTGGGAGAAGAAACACCGAGTTTATCCGGTGGGGAAGCGCAGCGGCTGAAGCTGGCAAGTGAGATGGGAAAAGGGCAGTCAGATTCAGTATTTGTTTTTGATGAACCGACCATTGGTCTGCATCCGTTGGATGTGGAGACGCTCTTGCAGGTGTTCCAAAGACTGATTGAAAAGGGAGCGACTGTCATTGTAATTGAGCACGACTTGGATGTCATCCGAAATGCTGACTATGTAATTGATATGGGACCCGGAGGCGGTATCCAAGGCGGAAGGATCATTGCAAAGGGGACACCACAGGAGATTTGCAATGACGAAAACAGCCTGACCGGAAAATATTTGATGAGAGAACCATCATTTGAAATGATAGAGAATTTGAGTAAGTAGAAGAGAAAGTGGAGGCATGGTATGATATTTGAAAAGAATTACCTTCCGCAATTCAGGGATGCGGACAGGGATGGTCTTGTGGGACTGCGGGGATATATGAATTATTTTCAGGACATGGCAACCCATTTCCTGCACAATGTTCATAAGGGAAACGATACGCTTCCGGAAGAATACGGGATTGTCTGGATGTATACAAAGTATCAGATGCATGTAAATCAAAAAGTTGATTTTATAAAAGAATTGAATATGAAAACGTGGATGCCGGAGGAGAAATCTCCCGCGATCATCCATCAGCAACTGCTGATTTCCAGAGATGGAGAAGAGTGTGCAAGAGGATGCGTGGAAAGCTGTCTCTATCATATTACGAAAAAAAGGCTGGTACGGCTGAGAGACATTGATTTTCCGGCGAATATAGCGGAACGGCAGGAAGCCGAAGCGCAAAAATTTCAAAAACTGCCGGTGGATTTAGAGGGAATGGAATATGTGTATACCCATCAGGTCAGATATACGGATTTGGATAAGACGGGGCATATGACAAATTTGAAATATGTGGATTTGTTTTTAAATGGTTTTGACAGTAAGTTTTTAGAAGAATTCGAGATTGGGGACTTTGAACTTCATTTTTTAGACCAATGTTTTGAAGGCGAATCCATTCATGTTTATAAAAAGATATCGGATGGGAGAATTTTTCTGACGGCGGTGCATGACAATAAGGTTCCTTGCGCTGCTGCAGGTATTTGGAAAAGAGGGATTCCTGTCTGCCCCCTCTTGCTTTAGACGGGAAAATCGGTTAATATAATGCAGGAGAACTTGGTGACACTCTGGATTTGAATGTTAGGGAGATAAAAGACGAATGAATATTTTGGCACCCTCAATTTTGGCGGCAGATTTTGCTGTGTTAGGTGAACAGATACGGACGGTAGACGAAGCCGGAGCACAATATATACACATAGATGTGATGGACGGGATTTTTGTACCGTCCATTTCCTATGGAATGCCTGTTATCAAGTCCCTGAGAAAGGTTACGGACAAGGTGTTTGACGTGCACCTTATGATTGAAAAGCCGGAGCGGTATATCAGTGCGTTTGCGGATTGCGGGGCGGACAGCATCACATTCCACATAGAAGCAACAGACAAGGCGGATGAGGTTTTAGAAGATATCCATTGCAGAGGGCTTAAGGCCGGAATATCCGTGAAACCGGACACACCGGTGGAGGTGCTGCGCCCATATCTGGACAGGCTTGACATGATACTGGTCATGACGGTGGAGCCCGGTTTCGGAGGGCAGTCTTATCTTGATTTCTGCACAGGCAAAGTCGAAGAGGCGAGAAAGATGGCAGATGGGACGGGCAGAAGCATCGATGTACAGGTTGACGGCGGTATCACGCTTGGCAATGTAGAGACGGCTTTACATGCCGGCGCCAATGTGATTGTGACCGGCTCCGCTGTGTTCAGAGGCGATATTGCTGCCAATACAAGGGCATTTTTGGAGAAGCTTCAGTATGCGCCGTAACATATTGTGATGAAAGTCAAATTAAAAAGCAAATATCCTTTAATGTTTTATTGAAATATATGGAAAATAATGTTATACTTTCTCTATGTTTTTTAAAAATGGCGGTTAAACCGCCCGACACACGTATGTTACTTTAGGGAGGTAAAGCATATGGAGAAATTCTTCAAACTGAAGGAGAATAACACAACTGTCAGAACTGAGATTGCAGCAGGTCTGACTACATTTTTTGCAATGGCTTACATTGTATTTGTAAACCCGAATCAGGTTGCAGCAGGCGGCGGAGCCGGCTGGCTTGCGGCTCTCGGGGCTGACGGAGGCGTACTTGGACAGATTTGGAATGCAGTTTATATTGCGTCTGTTCTGGCAGCTGTTACCGGCACTCTGCTGATGGCGTTTGTGGCGAAGCTGCCCTATGCGCAGGCATGTGGAATGGGACTCAATGCATTCTTCTGTACCTGCTTTGTTTCAGGCGCATTCTTTGCAGGAGTAGATATACTCACCGGATATCATTCCGGACTGGTCATTATCTTTGTATCCGGTCTTGTATTCCTGCTTCTTTCCGTTACGGGTCTGCGTACTTATATTGCAAAGGCAATGCCGGACTGTTTAAAGAAAGCGATTCCGGCAGGTATCGGTCTTTTTATTGCATTTATCGGCTTCCAGAATGCAGGCATTATTCAGACAAATCAGTACACGCTTGTGCAGTTTGTTGATATCAACGGCGCAATCAAAAGCGGAACCTTTAAGGAGACGGCACTTCCTGCTATCATCGCTTTGCTTGGACTGCTTATCATTGGTATTTTAGGTAAGCTGAAAGTAAAGGGTAACGTGATTATCGGAATCATTGCTTCCACAATTCTGTACTATCTGTTTACATGGACAGTACCCAGCTTCGACCTTGGAAATGTGGGACAGTCCTTTAAGGATTTTGGTAGCGTAGGTATAGCAGGTCTCTTCAACGGCGCAGCATGGACAAATGCATTTACCGGCGCACATGTGGGAAGCATTTTCAATGCAATTATGTTGATTATTACTTTCTGTCTGGTAGATATGTTCGATACACTTGGAACACTTTACGGTACGGCTGCTCAGGCTAATATGCTTGACGAGAACGGTGACCCTATCCGCGTGGACAAGGCTATGCTTTGTGATTCTGCGGCAACGGTAGCCGGTGCGGTGCTTGGTACTTCTACCTGTACGACCTTTGTGGAATCTTCCGCAGGTGTTGCAGAAGGCGGAAGAACAGGCTTGACCAGCGTTGTAACGGCAATCTGCTTTGCGGTATGTCTTTTCTTAAGCCCCTTGGCAGGTATTGTTCCGTCAGCGGCAACAGCTTCTGCTCTGATTTATGTAGGCGTACTGATGGTAAAGAGCTTTGCAAAGGTAGATATGGATGACCTTCGCTCTGCGATTCCGGCGTTTGTGGCACTTATCATGATGCCGATGACCTACTCTATCGCAAACGGTATCGGACTTGGCTGTATCACCTATGTTATCATGACACTCTGCACAGGCAAATACAAGAAGAAAGACATCGTGGTAACAGTTATTTCACTGCTCTTTGTACTGAAGTTTTTATTTGTCACAATGTAATGAGATTAATGGGTATTGACTATGGAACTGCAAATTTTACATATGCTGCAGGAGTTGCATGCGGAATGGCTGAATCCGGTGATGATACTTTTGTCTGCACTGGGTAATGCCGGATTAATATGGATTGCGCTGAGTGTTGTTCTGGCGATTCCGAAGAGAACCAGACTCTGCGCCTTTACCATGATGGGCGCAATGGCGCTGTCCTTTCTGTTGGGTAATATAGTAATAAAGAATCTGGTGGCAAGACCCCGTCCCTTTGAGGTGGACGCTTCGGTTATGCTGCTGATTCCACAGCCCGGAGAGTATTCATTTCCATCGGGCCATACGCTGAACGGCTTTACGGCGGCAACGGTAATATTTTTGTATTATAAAAAGGCAGGTATTTTTGCCCTGTTGTTTGCGGGTACGATAGCTTTTTCCAGAATGTATCTGTTTGTACATTATCCCACGGACATTCTTGCAGGTATGCTGCTGGGCATAATGGATGCAGTGATAATGTATTTCGTTGTAAAAACGATAATCAAAAAGAGGGAAGAAAGGCTTTGAGCCTTTCTTCTCTTTTGTCATTTGTTGAAAAAAGAAAACAGGAAACTTGTACAAAATAACACAAAAACAGTGCAAAAAAAAGGGTTGCAGGAGACTGCGGCAGACAGTAGAATAGAACTACAAAACAGAAAGGTAAATGCGCAAAAATATGCGCAGAAAAGGAAAAGGGGATAGTATGAGCAAAAAAAGGTTACTGAATGACAACTGGGAATTTGTAAAGACGCCGTATGGGACGGATTTGGAAGGGCTCTCGGCGTGGGGGAAGGATTTTAAGCATGTGGATATTCCGCATGACTGGCTGATTTATGACACGGAAAGGCTCTATGAAACAGGGACGGGCTGGTACCGCAGGCATTTAGAGATGGCGGAGGCAGATGATTTGGTAAGACTGCTTCGTTTTGACGGCGTCTATATGGATTCCAAGGTATACATAAACGGGCAGCTTGTGGGTGAATGGAAATATGGGTATTCTACCTTTGAGTTTGACATTACAAAATATCTGCAGGCAGGCGATAATGTGATTATGGTGCGGGTGGACCATCACGAGCCGAATTCCCGCTGGTATTCCGGCGCGGGTATTTACCGCAACGTATGGCTTAAGACGGTGCCGGTGGTGCACTTTGCTTCCGATGGCATCTATGTGGCAACCAAAAGACAGGGCGAGGATTTTATTGTTGAAATAGAGGCGGAACTTGCAGGTACCGCAGCGCAGGACGGAACGGCACAGGTCGGAACGACCTTGGGCAGTTCGGCGGCGGCAAAGATATGGCACGGTGGAAATCTTGTTGCAAATGGGCAGCTTACGGGCGAAGCAGACGGTGTATTGCTGAAGGGTACTGTTTTGGTGGAAAAACCCGAGCTGTGGGATGCGGAGAATCCGAATCTCTATGAGCTGGAACTTGAATTGGACAATGGAGATGTGGAAAAGACGGTTTTCGGTTTCAGGGAATTTGTTTTTAGTCCGGAGAAGGGCTTTATTGCGAATGGAAAACAGGTAAAGCTTCACGGCGTCTGCGAGCACCACGATTTGGGCTGCCTGGGGGCGGCGTTTAACAAGGCGGCGATGAGCAGAAAGATGGTGACGTTAAAGAAAATGGGCGTCAATGCGATTCGAACCTCGCATAATATGCCTGCACCGGAGTTTATGGAGCTGGCTGACGAGCTGGGATTTTATGTGGATTCGGAAGCCTTTGATATGTGGGAGGAGTCAAAGACGGAATATGATTATGCCAGATTTTTCCCCGAGTGGGCGGCGAAGGACGTCGCAAGCTGGATAAGGCGCGACAGAAATCATCCTTCTGTTATCATGTGGAGCATCGGCAATGAAATCCATGATACGAATGTGCCGCGTGGTTTAGAGGTGGCAAAGATGCTGACGGATTATGTGAAGCAGCATGACCCTAAGGGTAATGCCAAGGCGACGATAGGTTCCAATTATATGCCGTGGGAAGGAGCACAGAATTGTGCAGATGTGGTAAAGCTTGCCGGCTATAACTATTCGGAGCGGTATTACGATGAGCATCATGAGGCACATCCTGACTGGATGATTTATGGCAGTGAGACTTCTTCGGCGGTACAGAGCAGGGGAGTTTATCATTTCCCGTTAGAAAAGTCGATACTGACGGAAGACGACGAACAGTGTTCTTCCCTTGGCAACAGCCGCCCGAGTTGGGCGGGCAAGTCTGTGGAATACTGTATCTATATGGACAGAGACAGGGATTTTGCAGCAGGACAGTTTTTGTGGACAGGACATGACTATATTGGCGAGCCTACGCCTTATCACACCAAGAACTCTTATTTTGGGCAGATTGATACGGCGGGCTTCCCAAAAGATACTTATTTTATGTATCAGGCGGAGTGGACGGATTACAAAAAAGCGCCTATGGTGCATCTGCTTCCTTATTGGGATTTCAATCCCGGACAGTTGATTGATGTGCGTGTGTGCAGCAATGCGCCGTCGGTGGAGGTTTTTGTCAATGAAAAATCTTTGGGCAAGGTGGAAATAGACCATGCGCACGGTAAAGTACTGTTCCCGAGCTTTCAGGTTCCCTATGAAGCCGGCTGTATCAGAGCGGTTGCCTACGATGAAAACGGCACAGTGATTGCAGAGGATATGCGCAAGTCCTTTAAAGACCCTGCGCGCATCACGTTGAAGGCGGACAAGACGGAGATGAAGGCGGATGGCGAGGATTTGATTTTTGTAGAAATCGGCATGGCAGACGAGGACGGGAATCCGGTGGAAAATGCCATGGATTATGTAGAAGTAAGCGTCACGGGTGCGGGTCGGCTTATCGGGCTTGACAATGGGGACAGCACGGATTACGACCAGTATAAAGGAACCGTGAGAAAGCTGTTTAACGGAAAGCTTCTGGCGATTATCGGGGCAAAGAACACGGCAGGGGAGATTACCATGACTGTGCGTCCGCTGCAGGGAGACCGCATCCCGGTGGAGACGCTGCAGTTAAGCGCGGTAGAAACGGAGGTCAGGGAAGGCGTTTCCGCTTCTGAAGAAAATAGCAGAACTGCGCTGGTGACGGGCGCTAGTGGCATGACACCGGTGAGAAAGATTGAAATTGTCAGCGAGAACGGGCAGAAATTTGATGAGAATAAAAAGGACATTGTGGTGGGAGCTTATCTGTATCCGGCAGGCGCAGAGCAGAAGGTAACATTCTCCGTGGTAAACGATATGGGAATCGAGTCAAACCTGGCCGAAGTGGAGATGTTAGCGAGTGTATCGGACAGGGTTGCGGGCAATCTGGCAGTAGATGGCCACTGCCCCACTGCTTACTGTTGTATCCATGCAAAGGGAGACGGTGCCTTTAAGCTGCGTGCTTCAGTTGACAATGGTACGGGAACCATAAAGTTAATTTCCCAGCTTGAATTTACGGTGGAAGGGCTTGGAGAAGCCTATCTCAATCCCTATGAATTTGTCTCGGGTGCATTGTATAACCTCTCTGTGGGAGACGTGGGCGGCTTTAGTGAAAAGAGCGTGGCGATGGCGCAGGAGGGTGTGAGCGAGGTCGGTTACAAGGGACTGGACTTTGGCGAGTACGGCTCCGACGAGATTACCCTGCCTATTTTTACCCAGAACGATGACCCGCATTATCTGCAGATATGGGAAGGTATGCCGGAGGACGAGGGCAGCGAGATGCTGGCGGATGTGGTTTATCAGAAGCCGAGCATTTGGAATGTGTACCAGCCGGAGACCTATAAGCTGAAACGACGGATTAAGGGTATTACGACGCTCTGCCTTGTGGCGAAGAACCAGCGCTATTTCATCAAGGGCTTTACCTTTACAAAGCTGCAAAAAGCATATGACAAATTGCAGGCAGTGGAATATAACAAGATTTATGGGGATACCTTTACAGTGACGCCGGATGCGGTTGAGGGCATCGGCAACAACGTCTCACTGGAGTTTGAGAATATGGATTTCGGAGAGAAGGGATTTGAGAAGATTACCATCTGCGGGCGCAGTACGCTTCCGACGAACTCCATTCATATCCGGTTCTTTTATGAGGACGGGGAGTCGGTGAACCAGCTTGTGGAGTTCCCGCGCAGTGAGGAGTACACGGAGATAACCTTCCCGTTGGAAAGCTGCAAGGGAAATTGCCTTGTCGGTTTTATTTTCCTGCCCGGATGTGATTTTGATTTTAAATGGTTCAAATTTTCTTAAATAAATACGGATTTATGCCGATATAATAGTTAACCCTTATTTTATCAAAATGGCTGGTAGGTGAGGGAGCAGCTATTGTGGGGAAGGAACCCCGTTTAAAGCGCATATATGCGTTTTCACATGCAACAAGGAGGTGCGGCATGAAAATTACACAAAGCGCCGTCGCAATGGCGTCGGAGCGAGAGGCATCGCGGACTTATGACCTCAGCGTGACTGCCTCAGGAGACAGGTACTGGGTGAACGGTACGAATTCAGGTGGGACGACGGACAAAGAGGCGGAAGCCTTTTTGGGCTGGTCGAAGCAATCAGCATCCTTAGAGCTTTCGGAGGAGGCAAAGACATTAGAGACTTCTCAAAAAGCAAAGGAAGGTCCTTACTGGAAAAAAGACAAAAACAAATTGTCTCCGGATAAGGAAGGTCAAAGACTGGGACTGATTGACGAATTGGCAGGACAGTCGAAAAAACAGCCGGATTTGGAGCCGGAAGAAAGCTTCAAACTGAAGCTGATGAGGCAGCTTTTTGAATCTTTACGTTCTGTAAAGGGCAATAAGCATCCCAACTACATGGGCTGGGGTAAGAAAACCCAGCAGGCTTTTGGCTTCAGCATGCAGTCCTGGCAGCAGACCTCGTCCCTTACTACGTCAACTGTTGTAAAGGCTTCTGCCGGAAGCACAGGGACGACGGCAAGGGTAGGCGTCGGGCATTGGGAAGAGCGTGTCACCATGTCCAAAATCTTTACGGACAGAGAGGTTACCTCATTTTCAACAATGGGAGTGGTGGAGACAGCCGACGGAAGAAGTATTAACTTCAACCTGAATCTAGAGATGTCCAGAGAGTTTACACAAGCAGTGGGCGTAGAATATTCCAGAAAGACTTTCTGCGTAGACCATGGCTCTAATACACATATGACGCTGCCGACGAAGA
>CAMWLB010000045.1 GCA_947174985.1 uncultured Lachnospiraceae bacterium
CCTTCATGATTTAAAATAGATTTCGTTAAATATAGTACAGGAATCCGCAAATTTATTCTACTGTATCTGCGCTTTAATCTGGTTTGACAGTTCTAACAACAGGCTGTCGATATCACCGCCCTCCCATACACGGGAGAAAAGTATCTCAAGCTGAATCCAGAAATTGCTCGTCTCCATCATCTTGGGAAGCGAGCTGGAATTTTTATATTCATCCATAAAAGCCATCAGATTCTCATTATCCTGATTGGCCGCAAGGTTTGCCGAGGTCTTACCCGTTCTCTCATAAAGGGTTTCGTAGCAGCTTCCCGTCAGATACGCCGCAAAAGCATTTGCCAAATCCTTGTGCTCCGAGTAGCCGTTTACCGCCACACAGCTTGTCACGGACAGGGAACGCCCCTTAAGCTCCGTGCTGGGCTGGGGAATCATACAGATACCATATTCATAGGGGAAGGTGCCGTCCGCCTGCGCCTCCTCGAGTTTTTTCAGTACATCCGTGGTTGCCACGGTAAAAACCAGCTTGCCGTCCAAAAAATCCTGAATCACCGACTCCGGCGTCACCGTGTCGGACTCGATGTAAAAGAACTGGTTCAGGTTCTGGTACACCTCCAGGCACTTTTTTGTCTCTTCATTGTAAATGTTGATATTATTGTCGTCGTCCCCGCTTTCGCCGCCGACTATCATATAACTGCCCACAAAATAATAATTATAAAAAATATCGGAAACAGCCCATTTCAGAACGGCTTCCACATTTTCGGGTGCATCATAATTATCCGCAAAAGCAAGCAACTCGTCCATATTGGCAGGGATTCCCGCTGCTATCTGCTCCGGTGTAACTTCCAGAGGAATTTCATCAATATACTCCCCTTCCTCTCCGTTTTCATTTCCCTCATCCGCATCAGGCATATCCTCAAAACCCTCAGCGTCTTCCTCCCCGTTTCCTTCCGCCTGCGCCGCAAGCTGCTCCGCCGTCCACGCCTCCAGATAGGTTTTGTTGTACAGAAATGCGCTGGTCTGATAATAAAAGGGGTAGGCAACCAGCTTATCTTTATAAGTGACCGCTGAAAGCGCTGTCTGGGGAAAATGCTCCGTCGTACACAACTTGTCATCACCCTGTATCTTGGAGGCAAGCCCTGCCAGATAAGCCTTTTCCAGCGAATCATTGCTTATAATATACGCGTCCGGAATATGCTCTCCGTGAAGAGACGCATCATTGATGGCTTCCAGATATTCACTGTCAGAAGTCAAAACAGGAATCACACGCACATCCCGACTCTCGCCAAAAGAAACCGCTGCGCTGTTGATAAAATCCGTCAGGCTTTCATCAGAGTACCAGAAATAAATCGTCTCCTTTTGGTTAAAAATCGGGTATAAATCCTCTTCCGCTTCTATCGTCATGCCGCTTCTTCCCACATAAAGCACAGCGGCAAGCATACATAAAACTACCAGCACAGCCGGCAATCTTTTCTTGATACTCATGCAAATTCTCCTTAATCAGACTCCTCCAAAAGGCACTTATCGAGAATCTCTATCATCTCGTCCACATTTTCTTTGGTGATAATAAGGGGCGGCACAAAACGGATAATATTTGTTCCTGCATTAATCAGAATCAGCCCCTTATCCATTGCCCTTTTGATAATCGGCGAGACAGGCCTTGAAAATACAAGCCCCTGCAAAAGTCCCGCGCCTCTTCTCGTCTCTACAAAGTTATATTTTTCACAAAGAGCATCCAGGCGCTCTTCCAGATAGGGCGCCACCCTGCCCACATTTTCTATTATATGATTCTCCTCGAATAAATCAAGCACTTTGTTGACCGCAGCGCAGACAAGAGGGTTGCCGCCGTAAGTGGTGCCGTGGTCGCCCGCCGCAAGGGATGCCGCGCCAACCCTCTCCGTCATCAAAAACGCTCCCACCGGCACGCCGCAGCCTAACGCCTTCGCCGTTGTCATAATATCGGGCTTTACGCCGTATTTCTGCCATGCAAACATATAACCGGTGCGTCCCATGCCGCACTGAATCTCGTCTAAAATCAACAGGATATCTTTTTCATCGCAGAGAGCGCGCAGCTCTTTTAAGAAAGACTCCTCCGCAGGGTAGATGCCGCCCTCGCCCTGCACAGTTTCCAGTATAATAGCGCAGGTCTTCTCATTGACACATTCCCTGACGCTCTCTATCTGATTGAGCTGTGCAAACCGGATATTGCCGATGCCGGGCTCAAACGCCTCCCTGTAATGGGGATTGCCAGTCACGGAAAGCGCGCCCATGGTTCTGCCGTGGAAAGAATGTTCCATCGCTATGATTTCATGGTCAGTGGAACCGTCCTTCAGCCACGCATATTTTCTTGCCGCTTTGATTGCGCCCTCCACCGCCTCCGCTCCAGAGTTGGTAAAAAACACCCTGTCCATGCCCGATACCGCTTTTAACCGCTTTGCAGCTTCCACAGCAGGCACATTGTAAAAATAGTTAGAAGTGTGAATCAGCTTGTCAATCTGCGCTTTTAAAGCGTTATTGTACGCCTGATTATGATACCCCAGCGCAAACACCGCGATACCTGCCACAAAGTCTAGATATTTTTTCCCTTCTATATCATAAAGGTAAACGCCTTCGCCCTTATCCAGCACAATCTGGTAACGATTGTAGGTGTGGAGCAGCGCTTTTTCCGCTTCCTCAATATATTCCTTCATCATAATTGATTCCTTTCCGCCACGCCTAAAAATGCTGTTCGTCTTCTGCCAGCATGTGGCTGTCCTCGTCTGCAATAATGGCAGTTCCGATACCTTTGTTTGTGAAAATTTCAAGCAGCAGGCAGTGTGGAATTCTGCCGTCCAGTATATGCACCCGATTGACCCCGTTTTTGATCGCCGAGGTACAGTTGCCCAGCTTTGGCAGCATACCGCCGCCGATAAAGCCGCCCGCTATCAGCTCGTCCGCCTGCGTCGCCGTCAATCTTGATATAAAGCTGGACTTGTCGTTGATATCCTTGTACAGCCCTTCGATGTCCGTTAAGAACGCCAGTTTTTCCGCACCCACCGCCTTGGCTATGGCGCAGGCTGCGTCGTCCGCGTTAATGTTGTAGGTCTGGAAATTTTCGTCCAGTCCGATGGGCGCCACAATGGGAAGGAAATCTTTTTCCAGAAGATCATAGAGCACCTTCGGCTCCACTTTCTTCACTTCGCCCACATAGCCAATGTCCTGTCCGTCCGCATATTTCTTTTCCACCTGCAAAAGCCCGCCGTCCTTGCCGCTGATGCCGACTGCCTTTACGCCCAGCTCCTGCACCATGGACACCAAATGCTTGTTGACTCTGCCAAGCACCATCTCCGCGATTTCCATGGTTTCCTCATCGGTCACACGCAGTCCGTTTACAAACTGCGCTTCCTTGCCCACCTTGCCAACCCAGCGGCTGATGTCCTTGCCGCCGCCGTGCACAATAATTGGCTTGAAGCCTACCAGCTTTAAGAGCGTCACATCCTTTATGACATTCCTTTTTAATTCTTCGTTGCTCATAGCGCTTCCACCGTACTTTACCACAATAATTTTCCTGTTGAATCGCTGTATGTAGGGCAGCGCCTCGATGAGAACCTCTGCCTTCTGCAATACGGTGTCCATGTTTTTATCCTGCATTTTGATTTCCTCCTTGTAGTGCTTTTTATCGTTTCTCCATAAGTTTCAGACTTGCAAACCCGAACATTACGCTATCTTTTCTTTTACTGCCTCCAACTCATACAATGTATCCGGATCAATATCAATGCATGCAGTATTATCCCTATTTCCGGACACATCCCATGCTAAGGTATCATTCATTATAGTACAGGTTTTTATAAAATACTCAACTTCCCTCAAAACAGCAAACGCTTCTTTATCCAACAACGGGGTTACATCGTAGCATACAATTTTGCCATCTTCAAAATATATATATACCATATGCTCCTCTGTCGGAACAACTTGAACGATTTTAGGACACATATTTATCCTCCTTTACATCAATGGCGCAATCTTATTTAATACTTTACCGTCTTTAGCCAACTCCCAATTTTGCATTAATTCATCCTGATGCAGCACACACCATGCCAAAACCAATTTTAATTGCCTTGATGGCAACGCTCCTTTTATAACTCTTGCCTCGTCAATCTCAATCAGCGCCTTATTCCCATTATATTCCGCATGAAAATGCGGCGGATTATGATCATCATAATACATTGTAACTCTTATTCCAAAAAACAATGCTATTTCCGGCATTTTAATTCCCTCCTTGTAATGCTTTTCTTTATTTACTAATTTGATTTCACAACCAAATGCCGATTACCGCGCCCATCGGTTTCCATATCAAGAATTTCATAACCCTGAAACACTTTTTGAATATCTTCATCGGAATAATAGTGAAACAATAATCCATTTCTGCTTTCATCAGTATATAAAAAACTTCCATCTTCCAAAACACTATGTTCAAGTTCTGTGTCATCGGGTTCAAGTGAATCAAAAGAAGCATACAATAACCCATTTTCTTTCGTTATTCTTTTTAATTCATCCAGCGCCCTGTTAAACTCATTCACACACAAATGGTCCAGTGCAGCTCTTACAGCAACTGCATCAAAAAAATGATCCGGATATTCCGTGTTTAATATGGACGCGGTTTTAAACTGTTCCTTTCGAACTCCATAAGGAGTCAATAATTCTTTTGTAATCCACACTGCGCTTTCAGAAATATCAAATCCCCATACATCAAATCCATTAGACTGTAAAATTAAACTGTTCGCTCCAAAACCACAAGCCGCATCACATATAACATGACAGTTATGCTTTTGAAACTCACGAACCATTATATTTTTTACATTTTCATATCCCTTTATATAATATTTATAATTCTCAATATCCTCTTTGTGCCAGACAGTATCCCAATATTTCATCTTGTTTCTCCTCCGCAAAACCGAATCCCTCTTTCGGAAAAGTTAATTCAAAACTTCCATCACTTTTTCAAATTTATCTTGATAATATTTTTTGCTGTCTGCCGATAGTTTTTGAAAACTTCTTATCAATTTGGCTTTCACAAATTCCTTCCCCTCTTCGATGTCCATTCCTTTTTTCACATACGCCAAATGCAATAAGCTCGGCACGCTATCAAAATGGGAAATTGCATCTGCATCTGCCACGCATAATTCTTCAAGGCTATTCTTTTCCAGATTTATACTCCCTCTGTGGTTTTTTATACATTCCTGTACCAACGCAATCTTTTTATCGTCATAATTGTATTCTTTTAAAATACCATATGCCATCTCTGCCCCATGTATATGATGCAGCTCATATAAATCATAATCCGTAATGGAAGCAATATCATGCAGCCAGGCAGCAATCATAACAATTTCCCTGTCCGCTCCATATTTTTCCGATAAGATTTCTGCATTTTTCACTACTGCAGCGATGTGATAATAGCAGCCCATTCCAAATTTGTTCGTTTCTTTTTGGCATCTGCTATATACTTCTTTTTGTAAACCATTTAAAATATCTTCCCGCATGATTCTATGTTTCCTCTAAAAATGGCTTGGTAGAAAATAACTTTGGCTTTTTCTGTTATCTTCCGGGCGCTTCTGATAAAAAACAAATAATAGCATAATCCGCCTCCTAATGCAACTAACAGTCCGGCTGTTTTCGATCGGATAAAGACAAAGAAAAAGAGATAAACTGACAAACTAAGCCACGCCAGCCAGAGCAGCCATGTCAGTGCAGTGCCGCACAAGGTCAGTTCCACTTCCTTATTGCCGTTATACTCGCTCCTGCTTTTTACGCCCAGTCTCCAGAAAGGATTGCCGCTGCACAATGTGCTCAATTCCTCCATGGTTTCTTTTCTCACAAAAGGTTCCTCCGCCCTAAGCCTTTTAAAAGGACAGAGCAATGGGGCATTTCCCTTCATTTTCCGGTGTCTATAGATTTGAACACTATCTTCATATCTACGAATCAACTGCTCAAAATCCTTCTCTTCCGAACGCAACAGCCCCACTGAAAAGTGAGCGCCATCCTCATAACAAAACTCCAGTTCGTAGTAATGCATATGCGCTACACTGGCGTAAGGACCTCCTCCTCGGCATTCATACGCCAGATATACAGTATCCAGTCCCTTTCTTGGAATCCGGTAAGAGTCTATCATAAAGTACTCCTCCGTGCTGCCTCCCCAATCCGGAATCCTTTCCTTTTCCATCAATCAATTGTTCTCCTTTGAACTTTAACAAGCCGCCACACTATCAAAATGGCAAATTTTTTGTCCCGTTAAACTACCATTCTACTTCAATGACACATTTATCTGCACCGGTTTTTATGCTTTTATGCAATGTGACTCTTACGTCTTTCCTGAACACTTTGTTAAAAATGCCTTCTGCATTGCCTAAAGTGCAATAACACCACGTTTTTGATAACTCCCGTGGAACTCTTTTTACACAAGCACAATAACATTCAGGGTAGCAAAATAATATTCTGTTATCAGACATATATTCCATAAAAGCAAATGTTTCGTTCTGATTAAATGTGTTTACAAATTCTTCTATGCTTTCCGCCTTATTCAAATATTTCAGAAGCTTGTTGGCAATTGATTTTCCATCATTACATCTACATTCTTTTCTAACTCTGATAATGGTATCTGTATCAAAATGATCTTCCAGATAACCGCATGTATCTTTTGCCCATTCATATTTCTTTTCAATATTTGCACTTTGGGACAATGGATGTTTTTCCTCAAATTCTTTCGCAGTATCAGGTCCCGTATTTCTATTTAAACTATCAACCAATCGAATAGAATGTGCATTATCATTTTTTGCCATACTTCCCCCTCATATCTCCATTCTACGAGCGATAGTCCGCATTGATTTTGACATATTCGTAACTTAAATCGCAGCCCCATGCAGTTGCCGTGGCTTCGCCCATGTGCATGTCCGCTAAAATGGTGACTTCCTCGTCGGAAAGGATTTTCGTTGCTTCCTCCTCGCTGTAATCCGCAGCAGAGCCGTTTTTGTAGATTTGGATACGTCCTGATTTGCTCTGGAAAAACAGTTCTACTTTTTCGGGGTCAAAGGCCGCACCTGAATAGCCGAGGGCGCAGAGAATCCGTCCCCAGTTTGCGTCATGTCCGAAAATTGCCGCTTTCGTCAGGCTGGAGCAAATCACGGATTTGGCAAGCAGTTTGGCAGCTTCCTTGCTTTCCGCTCCCGTAACCTGCACTTCCACCAGCGCTGTCGCGCCTTCGCCGTCTCCCGCAAGCTTCTTCGCCAGCGTGGTATTGAGAAAGAGAAGAGCCTCCTTAAAAGTTTCGTATGCCTCGCCTTCCTCCGCGATTTCCGGATTGCCCGCCATACCGTTTGCCAAAAACAAGAAGGTATCGTTGGTGGAGGTATCGCCGTCCACGGAAATCATATTGAAGGTATCGGCCACACTTTCTTTTACCGCTTTTGTCAAAAGTTCTTTTGAAATTGCCGCATCACAGGTCACAAAGGAAAGCATGGTACACATATTGGGGTGAATCATGCCGCTGCCCTTGCACATGCCGCCCATGGTCACAGTTTTGCCGCCCACCTCAAAACTGACCGCAATCTGCTTATCCACGGTATCCGTCGTCATAATCGCCCTTGCCGCGTCGTCTGCCGCTTTTACGGAGCGCTCCTTTTTGCCCGCCAGTTCTGCAATGCCCGCTTTCAGCCTGTCTACGGGCATCTGCATACCAATAACACCGGTGGAACCAAGCAATACACTGTTTTCCGGAATCTGCAGCCTGTCCGCCGCCTCCTTTGCTTCCGCCTTACAGCAGTCAAGTCCTTCCTTTCCCGTGCAGGCATTGGCAATACCGGAATTGACTACGATTGCCTGTACAAAGGGAGCGTTCTCCACAAGCTCCCTGTCCCAAAGCACCGGAGCCGCCTTTACCACATTGGTGGTAAAAGTACCTGCACATACGCAGGGCGCTTCGCTGTAAACAAGCGCCATATCCTTCCTGTCCTTATATTTTACACCGGCTTCCGCACCGGCAGCCTGAAATCCCTTTGCGGCACACACGCCGCCCTCTACTGTTTTCATAAATCTCTACCTCTCTCCTTTATTCATTAAACGCCGTTATATTTTCTGTATTTAATACAAAATCATAATAATTCAAATCTTCCCTTTTTGTCCAGCCAATACGCCGCCAAAAAGCGTTTCCCACATCATTTGCCGTAAACGCAATCAGGGATACCTTGCTGATTTGCTCTGCCTTCAGTTTTTCCATACAGAATACTACCATCGCCTTTCCTACGCCCCGCATCCGGCACTCCTGTCTGACACAGACATGATACAGACAGCCCCGTCTGCCGTCATGCCCACACAGTATGGCGCCAATAATTCTGCCGTCCTCCTCCGCGACCACGCTGGTATTGGAATTGCGCAAAAGGAAGCGTGCAACGCCCTCCTTTGAGTCGTCGATGCTCCTGATGGCAAAGCCCTTTATGCTCATCCACAAGGCGTAGACGCCCTCATAATCCTCTATTGTCATTGTCCTTATTGTATACACAGTCTTTTCCTCCCTCATACCCATGTGCAAATACCGCTATGAAGTCATCTTTGCATTGGGATAAATTTTTTCCATTCTCTCATCTGTATAATGCTCATCCAGAAAACGTTCAAACACATTCTCCGCCGGCTTTCCCTCCGCCCTGTCGCTGTATCTGGCAAGGGCAAGTGCAGAAACTGCCATATTGCACACCATAAACACAATAAACAGCCGGCTCAGCCACGTTCCCACGCGTTTGGGCACTCTTTCAATCAGGCGTGACAAGAACGGATAAACAAACTTCAGCCATACCAGCGCTGCAATCCCCCAGAAAAAGCAGAATAGCAGATTGATCCTTCCCCCCAGATTAAAGGGAATATGGCTGTAATCCCAGAAAACCGTTCCAAACACCAGCTCCGTAAATACACTGCATATGTATTCGTAGGCGCCGCCGACCACCGTGCCGAAAACAAAAATATATCTGTCCGGTTTGTCCTTGTACCTGTCTAACAAAAGCGTCAGCATCACAACGGCAAGCCCCCAGACAACGCTGAATGGGCCATAGATAACGCTGCTGCGGCTCATCAGCTTTCCCATCGTCACATAACACCAAATGGTCTCCGTGATATCTCCCAAAAAAGCGCCGAGAAAGAAAAGCCATACCAGCTTGTGAAAACAGCAGCCCTCTGCAAAGGCTTTCGCCTCTTCTTTCCCTTCGGCTTTTGCCGGAATGGCTCTTTCTTCCCTTATATTTGGGAAAGCCTTTGCCATTCTTCGTTGAATCACGCCGAAGATGGCGCTGCCCATTCTGTCGGTCAGCCGGTTCACGCCCTCAGTCAGTTCCTGTATTCTGCGCCCCTGCTTCTTCATCCGCAGAACGGCTTTGGTCGTCACCAGCCAGTCACAGACCAACAGAACCACCAGTGCAATCAGGATAATTCTCCCCACAAGTGCGGGTATCAGACGAATAACGGAGGTGACAAAGGGATTGACCCATCTCATCAGAACCACTGCCCCAGCCGCCCATATCAGGGAAAAACGCAGGCACACATAGCCGCCGTAATTATATTTGTAATCCGAATAATCCCACCATTTCCTGCCGTAAAGCTTTTCCATCAGCTTACCGGTCAAAAGCTCCAGCAGGGAAGTGACTACCATACTCCCCAGAAACAAAAAGAATAAATTGTGCAGGAGCCCGCCAAAGAATACCAGCAAAAATACCATGCCGCACCCATACACGGGACAAAGAGGTCCGTTTAAAAAACCTCTTTTTGCCAGTTTCTTATTGGTGAAGGCAGCAAACGCCACCTCCAGCACCCAGCCGGCAAACGCATAAAAAAAGAAAAAACAAAGCAGCTCATATCTTGTATACAGCAATTCTTTATCCTCCTCAGGCGCCTGTTCCGAAACGGCGTCCATGCGCCCGTCTGAAAATTACTTTCTACAGTATAACATAAAGTTTTCACAGGTCAAATAGCCATACTGCCTTTCTTTTACCTCTTTTTTAAATTATTTTTGTGCATTTTTATGCATTTTATGCATATGAAAATTCATAATATTCATTTAGCGGCCTTATTTATGCAAATATTTTTTATTATATATTCATATTTCCTCTTGCAATCGGAACAAAGATGTTGTATATTAAGGAATAAGTTAAAAAGAAGAAAGTGTAAGCCTCATTACATAAGGCACAGGAAGGACATGGTGAATGACATGAAAGAAAAAGTAATACTTGCATATTCCGGCGGTCTCGACACCACCGCCATTATTCCATGGTTAAAGGAAAATTTCGATTATGAAGTTGTGTGTGTATGCATAGACTGCGGACAGGAAGAGGAGCTTGACGGCCTGGAAGAAAGGGCAAAGTCCTGTGGTGCAGAAAAGCTGTATATTCTGGATGTGACGGACGAATTCTGCGAAGAGTACATCGCTCCCTGCGTGCTGGCGCATGCCGTATATGAAAACAAATACCTTTTGGGCACTTCCATGGCAAGGCCTCTGATTGCAAAAAAACTGGTGGAGATTGCACGCAAGGAAAACGCTGCTGCCATCTGCCATGGCGCTACCGGCAAGGGCAACGACCAGATTCGTTTCGAACTTGGCATCAAAGCGCTTGCACCCGACATCAAAATCATTGCTGCATGGAGAAATGACAAGTGGACCATGGATTCCCGTGAGTCAGAAATCGCTTACTGCGAAGCACACGGCATCCACCTTCCCTTCTCGGCAGATTCCTCCTACAGCCGTGACCGCAACATCTGGCACATCAGCCATGAAGGACTGGAACTGGAGGACCCTGCCAACGAGCCCAACTACGGACATCTTCTCGTTCTCGGTACCACACCTGAAAAAGCGCCCGAGGAAGGGGAATATGTCACCATGGAATTTGAAAAAGGAATTCCTGTTTCCGTAAACGGCAAAAAAATGAAATATTCCGATATTGTACGCGAATTAAACAAGCTTGGCGGCAAACATGGCATCGGCATTATCGACATCGTGGAAAACCGCGTTGTGGGCATGAAGTCCCGCGGCGTTTATGAGACTCCCGGCGGCACCATTTTGATGGAAGCACACCAGCAGCTTGAAGAGCTGATACTGGATCGCGATACCTACACCATGAAAAAAGAAATGGGCAACCGTTTTGCAGATATCGTCTATGAAGGAAAATGGTTTACGCCTTTAAGAGAGGCTATTCAGGCTTTTGTAGAGAAGACACAGGAGTATGTGACCGGTGAAGTCAAATTCAAGCTTTACAAGGGCAATATCATAAAAGCCGGCACCACCTCTCCCTACTCCCTGTACAATGAGTCCATCGCTTCCTTTACAACGGGCGATTTGTATGACCACCATGACGCAGAAGGCTTTATTAACCTGTTCGGGCTTTCCTTAAAGGTACGGGCTATGAAGCTTCAAGAGGCTTCCGACAAGTAATTTGGAGATTTTATTATGATGGTGATTCTGTTTATCGCGGCATATTTCGCACTTATCAACCTGATTGCGTTTGCCCTTATGGGAATCGATAAAAGAAAAGCAATAAAGGGTGCCTTCCGGATTCCGGAAGCCACCCTCTTTATCATCGCCATCATTGGAGGCAGCATTGGCTCTATCGCAGGCATGTACACATTCCGCCACAAGACAAGACATTTCAAATTTGTGTATGGCATGCCCGCCATTCTGATTATCCAGATATTGCTGATTGTGCTGCTTTTTTATGCGCCGTTTGAACTGATTACCATGTAATTCTATAACTGCTTCCTCTAGGAAACGCTGATTAATGTGTTTCCTTAGAAGGCTACGATGACGCCCCCGTCATTGGCGTACATGCTGCTGATTCCGGCAGTATCCATGACCATAATTTCCTGACACCGTATTTTTTCACGCAGAAGCCGTATAATGTTTTCTGCTCTTTCTTTTGCATTACAGTGGGATATGATAATCCGCTTTCTCTCCGCTCCCTTTAACGTCTCTGCAATCTTATCCACCATCCTGGCTATTGCTTTTTTCATGCCGATGCCCTGCCCCATCTGAAAAATAGTGCCCTTGTCGGCTCCCATAATCGGCTTGATATTCAGCGTGGACGCCACTGCCGCTTTGATATTCGAAAGCCTGCCGTTTTTCCGCAGCGTTTCCAGATTATCCAGCACAAAATAGGTATTCATATTGTCCCTGAAGGCCATGATCTGCTTCACTACCTCTTCAAAGGAAAGACCTTCCTCCTCCAGTTCCTGAATCCTTAGCGCAATCTGTGTTTCACCGCAGCTCGCCGACTCGGAGTCTACCACATGTATCTTTTTCTCCCCGTACTTTTCCAGATACATTCTCTTGCCCAGCTCCGCGCTGTTATAGCTGCCGCTGAGCTTTGAGGACAGCGTTACCACATAAATATGTTCCGCATCAGCGTGATACGCCTCTATATATCTCTCAGGAGACGGGCAGGAGGACTTGGGGCATTTGGGGTAAGCCGCGACTCTTTTCAGGAAATCCGCCTGATTGAAGCTCTCATCGTCAAGCAGATTATAGTCTCCTATTTCAATTCCCAATGGTACTCTCTCGAAATTTCCGCTTTGAAGCTGTTTTTTTGGAAGTTCACAACAACTGTCCACAACAATTTTATAACTCATGTCTTACCATACCTTTCCTGTATACTCTGTGATTTTCTGTACGGAAGTATTCCAAGGCTTTTACTCAAAGTAACAAAAACTTTTATACATAGTTTTAATTACTACATATGATAGTAACACACATATACTGCTTTGTAAAGAAGTTTTTTATCTGTCATTTTTCGGCGAACAGCCGAAAAATTTAAGATAGGCACGGTAAAAAGCTGAATAATCCCCAAAACCACAGTCCTCACCTGCACTCTGTGCCGACTCTCCGCCACGAATTTTCTCCCTTGCCGCTGTAAGCCGCTTTATTGTGATGTATTCCCATGGCGCAGCCCCCGTGGCATGCTTAAAATTCCTGCTAAACTGTGATGAGCTTAAAAAGAACTGCTTTGCAAGCATTGGCACGGAAAGCTCCTCAAACAAGTGCATATTCACATAATCCACCATTTCTCCGAAGGGCTTCGCAGCGGCATATCTTCCGCTTTCCCTCTTCTCAGACAGGCATCGTTTATCGCGTCAAGAAGCATAAAAAGATTTGTCAGGACTTTTACCCGTCTCCCATAGTCATCTCTATCACAACAACATGCATCGTGAAAAACTGTTTTAAGCCGAATTTTATCCAATTCCGGCGAGGAATAAAGATTTCCACGCCCCAAAGGCCTGTCAAAAAATGCTTTTAAAAGTCTGCGCTGCGGGTCAATATTGTCAATCATCGCCGGTGAAAAATTTATCACATACCGCTCATAGCGGCTTCTGTCCAGAATTTTCGTTCTATGGGATTCAGCAGGCCGCATAATCATAATATCTCCCGACTGCAGCAGATATCTCGAACCCTCAACAAGGTACGCCGCCTCTCCTGAAACAAAGTAGAAAATCTCGCAGTATTCATGAACATGCATGGTAAAATCCCTGTCATCCGGATTTTCTTCCACGGCGTACCGGGTATATAAATCCCCCGCATTAAATTCCTGCAAAATATCCGTAAAAATCACCCCTTCCACAATTTATTTCAGCATATCAAGTAATGCGTGAATTTGCAATATATAATGCCTATTTTGACAATTACAATGCAAATCAGTACAAGGTATACTGGGTATAATAAAACTTTCAGGAGGAACTGTCATGAAATTCAAACTTGCGGCGTTTGCCGACGAAGCGGACAGCGGATTGGACAATCAGATTGCTGCCATGTTGGAAAACGAAATTGTATATCTTGAAATCCGTGGCGTAGATGGGGAAAACATTTCAGATATTTCAACAGATAAAGCC
>CAMWLB010000046.1 GCA_947174985.1 uncultured Lachnospiraceae bacterium
GCACATATGAAGCATCTAAAAAAAGAATACTATGCCGACGGGTGGGAGGATGGAAAAGAAGAAGGAGAAGCTGTGGGGGCAGCATTAAACCTTATCTCCCTTGTGCGAAAATGGATAAAACGTAACTTGCAGGACAAGGAGATTGTTGATTTGACCGAAGAATCATCTGAAGAAATTCTTAAACTGATACAAATTTTAAAAGAACACCCCAATACACAAGACAGGGAAATCCTCAAACTTTGGAAAGCGCTTTAACAGACAGAGCCGGAAGCTGCAACCGCTTCCGGCTCCGTTTTTCTCTTATACTTCAAAGGTCAGTTCACCATAGGTAGGCACCGGCCATACTTCTTTGTCAACGATTCTTTCCAGTTCGTCAATGGGAGCGCGTAACGCGTCCATGGCTTCTTTTACGGTGTCCTTGTAGAAGAACGCCTGCGCTTTTGCCTCCTTCATGGCTGCCGCCTGTGCGGTCACTTTTTCAAGCTGCGCAAGAGCTTCCTTCGCCGCAGTCAGCTTCGCGCATACATCCTGCAGAAGCTCTGCCTGAACGGAAGGCTCCACACCTGCTGCCTTGACAGCAACAACCGTATCCGCCAAAGACCTGCTGTACTTTACAACAGCGGGAATAAACTGCTTGCTTGCCATGTCAATCATAGTTACCGCTTCTATATTCAAAGTTTTGGCATAGGTTTCGTAGAGAATCTCCTCACGGGATTCCAGCTCGACCTTTGTAAAAATGCCAAACTTCTCAAACAGCTTCACAGCCTTGTCAGTCGTAATGGTTCCTGCCGCCTCAATCATGGATTTGATATTGGGCAATCCGCGTCTTTCCGCCTCTTTTACCCACTCGTCCGCATAACCGTCTCCATTGAAAATAATTCTCTGATGCTCCGTCATGTACTTTTTAATCAAGTCATGAACTGCCATTTCAAAGTCCTCTGCCTTTTCCAGTTCATCCGCCGCTTCACAAAAGGCTTCCGCCACGATGGCATTCAGCGTGGTGTTAGGGCTTGCAATGGAATCAGAGGAGCCCACCATACGGAACTCAAACTTATTGCCGGTAAATGCAAACGGCGAGGTTCTGTTCCTGTCAGTCGCATCCTTCTCCAAATCAGTCAGGGTGGATACGCCGGTCTGCAGCTTTCCTCCCTCAAGACAGTGTGCTGCTTCACCGGTTTCTACAAGCTGTTTTACCACATCCTCAAGCTGCTCGCCCAAGAATACGGAAATAATAGCAGGCGGCGCCTCGTTTGCACCAAGGCGGTGGTCATTGCCCACATCGGAAGCACTCTGGCGTAACAAATCAGCATGTGTATCCACAGCTTTTAAGATACATGCCAGCACCAGAAGGAACTGAATGTTTTCATTCGGCGTATCACCCGGGTCAAGCAGGTTCACGCCGGTGTCCGTTCCCAGAGACCAGTTGTTGTGCTTACCGGAACCATTCACGCCCGCAAAAGGCTTCTCATGCAGCAGACACGCCATACCGTGGCGGCCCGCCACCTTTTTCATGGTTTCCATCACAAGCTGATTGTGATCCACCGCAATATTGGCGGTTTCATAGATCGGCGCCAGTTCATGCTGTGCCGGTGCAACCTCGTTATGCTGTGTCTTTGCAGTCACGCCCAGCTTCCAAAGCTCTATATTCAAATCTTTCATGTACGCACCGATTCTCTCACGGATTGTACCAAAGTAGTGATCCTCCAGTTCCTGTCCCTTGGGTGCCGGTGCGCCAAACAAGGTGCGTCCTGAAAAAATCAGGTCCTCACGCTTTAAGTATTTCTCCCTGTCTACCAGAAAATATTCCTGCTCCGAACCTACGGAAGCAACTACTTTTGTTGCTTCTGTGTTGCCAAACAGACGGACAATTCGAAGTGCCTGTGTGCTGAGCGCCTCCATGGAACGCAATAGCGGCGTCTTCTTATCCAACGCTTCCCCTTTGTAGGAACAGAAAGCAGTCGGAATACAGAGAATCACACCTGTTGCATCTTCCTTTAAAAACGCAGGCGAGGTAATGTCCCACACTGTGTATCCTCTTGCCTCAAAGGTCGCGCGCAGACCGCCCGAAGGGAAGGAGGAGGCATCCGGCTCTCCCTTAATCAGCTCCTTGCCGGAAAATTCCATCAGCATATGTCCCTCTTCGTCGGGATGTGTCACAAAGGAGTCATGCTTCTCAGCCGTAATACCTGTCAATGGCTGGAACCAGTGCGTGTAATGTGTCGCGCCGTTTTCCACCGCCCAGTCTTTCATTGCCTTTGCCACTACGTCAGCGGTTGCCAATGACAACTCGCCGCCCTGCTCCATAACCCGCTTCACTTCCTTGAACACGCTTCTGGGAAGGCGTTCTTTCATTTTTCCGACAGTAAATACCTTACTGGCGAACAACTCTTCAACATTTAACACTTCACTCATACTTTTCTCCCTTTCCTGCCTTCAGGCTCCCAAACCTTACATCAGCCAAAGTACTCCTTAAACCTAAAAAAATGCCCCAAAATAAGCTTTTGGAACACCTTCGTTCAAGATACCTTTATTACGAGACTTCCGTCTCATTTTCTATAACAATACCCTACTTTTTCTTAAATTGCAAGCCCCAATTTCAAATTTAAAGATTTTAGCCAAAAATTTCCCGCAAATAGTCAGTTCCCTGTTCACATTGTACAATGGGGCGGCTCAATGCCGCCCTGACAACTATCTCTTTCCTTCCATGCGCAGCAAATCATACTGCTCCGCCCTGCCGGACAGCAAAAGCCACAATACCTGCTTCGGATGAGGCGCGCTCTCCACCATCTCCCCATCCTCCGTGTAAATGGCTTTCACCATAGCCGGAATATTTTCGCCCGACGGCTTCATGATTTCAATCGTATCACACAGGCTGAACTTATTGCGCTGGCTGATTCTGGCAAGCAAAACATCCTGTACTGTTTCCTTCCCGTCCTGCTGCATAACAGCCGTCTTTTCTCCGCCACAGGAAAGCACGGCCGCTCCCCATGGCAGTTCGGAGGCAAATCGAACCTCCTCCACAATCCCTAGGTAGACGGACTCATTCACATAGGTATTGCTGTCATAAATCTGTGTCGTCTCATCCGGCTTTCCAAAATAAAAGCCCGTTGTAAACTGGCGGTAGGTACATTTTGCAATTTCTGCCCTGTACCAGTCCATATTGCTCCTGTATTTCTCCTCCGACTCAAAATAATCGTCTATCGCTTTTCTGTAGGTTCTCGCCACGGCAGCTACATAGAGCGCCGTTTTCATTCTGCCCTCTATCTTGAAGCTGTCGATTCCCGCCTCCACCATTTCCGGAATATGTGCAATCATGCACAAATCCTTGGAATTAAAAATATAGGTTCCCCGCTCATTTTCATAGACGGGCAGATACTCTCCCGGGCGCGTCTCCTCCACCACTGCGTACTTCCAGCGGCAGGGATGGGTACAAGCTCCCTTATTGGCGTCACGCCCCGTAAAATAGCTGCTTAACAGGCAGCGTCCCGAGTAGGAAATGCACATAGCTCCATGGATAAAACTCTCGATTTCCATCTCCTCAGGTATCTGCTTCCTAATTTCCGCAATTTCCCGCAGGGAAAGTTCTCTGGCGGACACCACCCTTTTCGCCCCCTGCTCCCACCAGAAGCGGTAGGTAAGATAATTGGTATTATTTGCCTGCGTGGAAATATGCCGCTCTATCTCGGGACAGATTTCCTTCGCCAGCATATACATGCCCGGATCCGAGATAATCAGCGCATCCGGCTTTTCAGGCTTCATATCGTGAAGTTCGGCAAAATACTGCCTTGCGCCCTCCAAATCACCGTTATGCGCCAGAATATTTGCCGTCACATACACCTTGACATTGTGGGCATGGGCAAAGGCAATCCCCTGCGCCATTTCCTCCATGGAAAAATTCTTCGCCTTGGCGCGAAGACCAAATGCCTCCCCGCCGATATATACCGCGTCAGCTCCAAAGCAGACTGCCGTTTTCAACACCTCCGGACTGCTCGCCGGAATCAAAAGTTCAGGTTTCTTCATAAGTATCCATACCTTTCTCTCTGCATCCTGCCTCGTCCGCAGTCTTTTCGCTGCTCGCTTCGCCGTCTGTTTTTGTGCTCAGCGCAATCCCATCCCCAACCGGCAGAATCACCGTCTCCAATAAACTGTGATGCGTAAGCTCATACAGATAATCCCTCATTCTGGCATGTATCGTCCGGTTTCTTCTGGTAACCGCAAATCGGGATTCTAATACGTCCCCATCCTGCAGTACATTATCAGAGACAAGCAGCCCCCCAGCCTTTAAAAGCCGCACCGCATCCGGCAGAAAATGAATATACTGACCCTTGGCAGCATCCATAAAAATAAAATCAAAAGAACCTTCCAGCCCCCTCAGGATATCCGCTGCCTCTCCGGCTAACAGGGTAATCCATTTATCCTGTCCCGCTCTTTTGAAATTTTCCAGTGCTTTCGGAATCCGCTTTTCATATTTTTCTATTGTCATGATCTGACAGCCCGCAGGCGCGTATTCTTTCATCAGAAGCGCTGAAAATCCCACGCCCGTTCCTACCTCCAAAATTTGCGCAGGCTTATGGGCAGCCATCAGAAAACGTAGAAGTTGCTGCGTTGCCGGACGGATAATGGGAACGCCGTCCGTTTTGGCTTCCCGCTCTATTTCATTCAATAAAGGCGTATTGCCTTTATCAAACGAGTCAATAAAGGCAACCATTCTTTCATTATTTATCATGTTTATACCTATAATCTCTAATTTCCGGTATCTCCTGCCGCTTCATCAGGCTCCTGAGCGGACATAACCTCCATCATCTCCTCCATGGTCATGGAAGTATTCAGCGTATAAGTTCCCGCCCGCAGCTTATCTTTATAATGGGAAAGCAGATTCTGCACATAAAACAGCTTTGCATCCCTGATAAGACCTTTGGCCTCCAGAATTTCTCCTATCTGAAGCACACTCTTACCCATTGTAATCTCTACATTTACATCCATACCGGGTTTTTCTGCAACCGGCGGCTCCTGAAACACACGGTAGCCATAATCATATGCCGTAATCGCGCCCTTATAGACAACTACAATTACAAGCACCGCGACTGCCACCTTAAATATCATGCCGAGGACAGCCAATATCATCTGTTTGGTATTCATACCGATACCTCCTTACCGCCTACTCAAAATCGAGAGCTTCCGTTATTCTGATGTTCACGGACTGCATCATTCTGCAAAAGTCCAACTCTGCCTCAAGAAAATCCGCCACTATCGGATTTTCCCTAAACTTCTCATTCTCCTGCTCAAACTCTTCAATCTTATGAAACAGTTCTTCATCATTGGTCATGCTCTGCAGATGGTAATTTTTGAGCCGGTATTCTGTTACCTGTCTTTTCAGCTCCGGAAAACGGTTTATTTTTTCCTTTTGCCTCTGGTACTCCAAATATTGTCCGGACTCTCTGATTGCCGCAATTAACTCTGCAACAGCATTGTCTATTTTTGACATATTATCCTTAAACCTCCATAATAATGGGAAGTATCATGGGACGGCGTTTTGTTTTCTTCCACACATATTCAGAAAGTGCATCTTTTGTAGCAGACTTCAACCTTCCCCAGTCCGTAATACCTCTGTCCACTAAATCCTGAAGCGTACTGTCAACCACCTGTCTGGCTTCCTCTAAAAGTTCGTCTGATTCCCTGACATAGACAAAGCCCCTTGAGACGATATCAGGTCCGGAGACAATGACCTCCCCAACTTTGTCAAGCGCCATCACAACGATAAGAATACCGTCCTCCGCCAAGTGCTGTCTGTCACGCAATACGACATTGCCTACGTCCCCGACGCCAAGACCGTCTACCAAGATAGAGCCGACCGGCACCTTCCCCGTCACCACTGCCTTTTCCTCGGAAAGCTCCAGCACATCTCCCGACGACAGGATAAAAATATTTTCCTTATCGATTCCAAGCCCCTCCGCAATCTTTGCCTGCGCACGAAGGTGTTTATACTCGCCATGCACCGGCACGGCATATTTAGGTTTTACCAGAGTGTACAGCAGCTTAATTTCCTCCTGGCAGGCATGCCCGGATACATGGGTATCCTGAAAAATAACGTCTGCGCCCTTGCGGAACAGCTCGTTTATCACCTTAGTGATCGCCTTCTCATTGCCAGGTATGGGACTGGAGGAGAAAATAACGGTATCCCCCGGTCCAATGGTAATTTTCTTGTGCATATTGGAAGCCATTCTGGAAAGCGCAGCCATGCTCTCTCCCTGACTTCCCGTCGTAATAATAACCTGCTGCTCGTCCGGATAATTTTTTAACTGGTCCACATCTATCAGAGTAGACTCCGGAATATTCAGATATCCAAGACTGGAAGCCGTCTCTATGATATTGACCATGCTCCTGCCTTCCACCACTACTTTTCTGCCAAACTTATACGCCGTATTGATAATCTGCTGCACCCTGTCCACATTGGAAGCAAAGGTTGCCACAAAAATACGCGTATTTTTATGGTCGGAAAACAGGGTGTCAAAGGTTTTGCCCACCGTCTTTTCGGAAGCCGTAAAACCGGGGCGCTCCGCATTGGTAGAGTCGCACATCAGCGCCAGCACGCCCCGCTTGCCGATTTCAGCAAATCTCTGCAAATCAATCGCATCGCCGAACACCGGCGTATAATCCACCTTAAAGTCTCCCGTGTGCACCACCGTTCCCGCCGGCGAGTAGATGGCAAGGGCAGCGGCGTCCACAATGCTATGGTTCGTCTTGATAAATTCAATCTTAAACTGCCCCATGTTAATGGTCTGCCCGAATTTCACAACCTTTCTCTTTGTACTTCTTTCCAGATTATGCTCCTTCAGCTTGTTTTCAATAATTCCCATGGTAAGCTTTGTAGCGTAAATAGGCACATTCACCCTGCGTAGCACATAGGGCAGCGCACCAATATGATCTTCATGCCCATGGGTAATGACAAATCCCCTTACCTTATCCAGATTCTCTTCCAGATAGGTAACATCCGGTATCACCAGATCGATTCCCAGCATATCATCCGCCGGAAAGGAAAGACCGCAGTCTACCACAACAATACTGTCCTCATACTCAAAGGCAGTAATGTTCATTCCGATCTGCTCCAGACCGCCTAAGGGAATTACCCGCAATCTGGAACTATTCATATTTTCTTTTCTTTTCAATCAGTTTACCTCCATTTATTTTATCACAATAAAGCGGTCCTGCCGTCTGCCGCCTTTTATTCCTATTCCAAATCGATGTCCCCCATCATACTTCTGAAAACATCCGCAACCGCAGTAAGCTCCCCGTCATCCTCCACAATGGCATAGAGAGCCTCTCCGTCTCCGTCCTGAGACAAATCCTTTAAAATCAACGCTTCTCCGTCCCCGTCTTCCACGTCGGTAACCAAAATATACGTCACGCCGCCTATCATGGTCTCTTCCAGTACATAAAAATCTACCGCTTCCTGTTTCTCTCCTTCGGGGTAAAATGTAATCTTGTCCAAATCCTGTTACCTCATATTCCGTCTGTCCAGATATCCCTGCAAAATAAAGCATGCCGCAATCCTGTCCACATGCTCCTTCCGCTCTTCCCTGCGGATTCCGGCTTCCATCATCGCCTTGTCGGCAGCCACCGTCGTCAAACGCTCATCCCAGAGCACGACGGGGAGCCCTGTTCTGCGCTCCAGCTTTTCCTTAAACTCCATGGTAAGATCTACCCGCTCTCCCTCGTCATTGTTCATATGCTTGGGGAGGCCAAGCACAATCTCTTCCACCTCATACTCTACAATCAGCTCTTCGATACGGGCAAGTGTCTGCCTGAGCTTATTCTCCTCTTTGCGCCGGATGATTTCAATGCCCTGCGCCGTCAGAAGCAATGCATCGCTAATCGCCACGCCAACCGTTTTAGAACCGAAGTCCAGTCCCATAATCCGCATGTATCTTCTCCTCTGCCGCAGCCTACTTCCAATGGCTGTTCTTGATGTACTCCGTCAGAAGCTCTTCCACCAGCTCGTCCCGCTCCACCTTCATAATCAGGCTTCTCGCACTCTTATGGCTTGTGATGTACGTCGGGTCGCCGCTCATAATATATCCCACAATCTGATTTACCGGATTGTAACCCTTTTCCGTCAGCGCCTCATAAACCGTGGACAACACTACCTTCACTCCGGTAGTTTCCGGCTCCGCCACTTTAAAATATTGTGTATTCCCCAAATCCTGCATACTGATCGCCATGCCTTTCCATGATATGTACAATTTGTGTGCAAAAGCAGTCCGTTTTGTCACACACATTCTTATCTTACCCCATATTTTTCTAAAATTCAAGCCGCTATTCCATCAGCATAAGCTCGTCATTTAAAAATCCCGTGATTCTACCCTTCATGATACGGTTAGAGAGCTCCTCTTCCGTACATTTTGCGACACGGATATATTGTCTGGTATGTCCGACCTGATACTGACTGCCGTCAATTTCCTTGACATCCTCAAACAGCACCTCCGCCTCCTGCCCTATGTATGCGTATCTGAATTCCCTTGACTGCCGTTTTGTTAATGCAAGCAGTCTGCCGCTGCGCTCTGCGCGGACACCGTTTGGCACCTTTCCCGAAAAGTCGGCGGCACGCGTTCCCTTTCGCTCAGAATATTTGAACACATGCATTTCAAACAGCCCCAGTTTCTCCAAAAAGGCATAGGTAGCTTCAAATTCCTCCTCCGTTTCCCCGGGGAAGCCTGTGATAACATCTGTTGTGATGGCAGGATGGACATATGCGGCGCGCAAGAGCTCTACACATTTTAAGTATTCACCTGTGGTGTAATGTCTATTCATCCGTTTTAAGGTTTCATCACAGCCGCTCTGCAAGGACAAATGAAAATGCGGGCAGATTTTGGGAAGAGCCCGAAGCCTGTCCACAAACTCCTCTGTCACAATCCTCGGCTCCAGCGAACCGAGACGGATACGCTCTATACCGTCGATGCCATGGATATGCTCCAAAAGCGCCGCCAGCTTCGGACTGCCTCCATAGCCTGCTTTTCCGTTTTCCCTGTTTTGCTTCCGGCTTCTCCCTTCCTCCCAGTCTTCGTCAGCAAAGTCGATTCCGTAGGAACTGATGTGAATCCCTGTCAGGACAATCTCCTGATAGCCCGCCTTTGCCAACCCTTCCACTTCCGCCCTGATATCCGCAAGACGGCGGCTGCGGACACGTCCTCTGGCAAAAGGAATGATGCAGTAGGTGCAAAACTGGTTGCAGCCGTCCTGTATCTTGATGTATGCCCTTGTATGCTCCGCGGTGCGCACAAGCGTCATTTCCTCATATTCACAGTCTGCGTTGACATCGATAATGCCCCTGCTTTTTGTGGCTTCTGAAACCTGTCCTGCCTCGCGCTCTTCCAGAAAACACTCAAGAAGCGCAACCATCTCTCCTTTTTTATTATTGCCGATCGCCAAATCCACACCTGCATCCCGCAGCAGCTTCTGTGTATCCGTCTGCACATAGCAGCCAACGGCAACTACCACCGCCTCCGGATTTCTGGTTTTTGCCTGATGCAGCATCTGCCTGCTCTTTCTGTCCGCGATATTGGTAACCGTACAGGTATTTACAATATAAATGTCCGCCATTTCATCAAATGGTACAATAACATAACCCTTTTCTTGTAACATTTGTTGCATAACGTCCATCTCATAAGCATTCACCTTGCAGCCCAGGTTATGTAATGCTACACTTTTCATGTTATTCCTTTCGATTTTTGTTGTGTTTTATCATTGACTTTTAATCCTGAACCCCTTAATATGAAAGCTGAAGGTATGACACATCCAAGGAGGTAATGATAAATGAAAACAGTTCAGATTTCTTTAAACTCCATTGACAAAGTAAAATCTTTTGTTAATGATATCACCAAATTCGATTATGATTTCGACCTCGTATCCGGCAGATACGTAATCGATGCAAAGTCCATCATGGGCATCTTCAGCCTGGATTTATCCAAGCCCATCGACCTGAACGTCCATGCAGAAGAAAACATTGACGAAGTACTGGCATCCTTAAAGCCTTACTTAATCTAATCGGCACCGCCAAGTTACGGACAGACATAGAACACCCGGGATTTCCCACGGTGTTCTTTTTTGTCTGCATTCATAAAATGAACTTCTGCCGTCAGTCGTCACTCACGATGAGCAGCTCGTCCGTCTTTAACGCATTTTCCACAAGCCCGTCAATCTTTTCGACAAGATTTTCCTCATGCCGGCGGATTATGTTCAAATTGGGCTTTGTCACAGGATGCTTCGCCACAAATATGGTACAGCAATCCTCATAGGGCAGTATGGAGGTCTCGTAAGTTCCTATTTTCTCAGATACCTGCACAATCTCCTGCTTGTCAAAGCCAATCAGGGGACGGTAAACCGGCATGGTGCACACCTCATTGGTCGCCGCCAGACTGTACATGGTCTGGGAAGCCACCTGTCCGATGCTCTCACCTGTTATCAGCCCCAGACACTCCGTTTCCTGTGCGATGCGTTCCGCGATGCGCATCATATAACGCCGCATAATAATCGTAAGCTCCTCGTGGGGGCATTTCTCATAGATATACAACTGGATATCCGTAAAGTTGATGATATGCAGGTAAACCGGCCCCGCATAGCGGGATACGATTTTTGCCAAATCGATTACCTTCTGTTTTGCCCGCTCACTGGTGTAGGGCGGCGCATTGAAATATACCGCATCAATTTTGACGCCGCGCTTTGCTATCATGTAACCGGCAACCGGAGAGTCAATGCCGCCGGACAAAAGCAGCATTGCCTTGCCGCCCGTACCCACAGGCATCCCTCCCGGTCCCGGAATGGTTTCGGAATAAATATAAATTTTTTCCCTGATTTCTATATTCAACAGAATGTCCGGCTTATGCACATCGACATGCATGGAAGGATAAGCCGCCAAAACTGCCTCACCGACATCCGCATTGATTGTCATGGAATCCTTGGGGTAGTTCTTCCGCGCCCTTCTGGCCTGTACCTTAAAAGTCTTATTTTTGTCAGGATAAACCTTATCAATGTAATCGTTCACATCCCGGCAGAGCTTCTCAAAGCCCTCGTCCTCCACATAAACCACAGGGCAGATTCCCGATATGCCAAACACTCTCTGCAGGTGCGTAACCGTCTCTTCAAAATCAAATTCCGTCAGCGCATCCACATAGATTCGTCCCTGCGTCCTGCGCACCTGAAATTCACCTTCGCACTTTTTTAAGGCATACTTTATCTGTCCTGCCAGCGCCTCTTCAAATAAATGTCTGTTTTTTCCTTTTACGCCGATTTCGGCATACTTTATCAAAAAAGCCTTAAACATGTTTCACCTTTCCAATCAGCCGTCCCCGGCGCTTTCTTATGCATTTCTTGTATATTTGCGCAATAAAGGAATGATATCATACATTACCTGTAATGTATAGTCCAATTCTTCCTTTGTTGTAAAAACTGACATGCTGAAACGGATGGTAGAATCCGCCAGCTCCTTATCCAGTCCGATTCCCTTCAGTGTTGCAGAAGCACCGGTATGCGGCTTATTGGAGGAACATGCGCTGCCCGCCGAGACGTAAATGCTCTTATCCTCCAGCGCATGGAGCAGCACCTCGCTGCGGACTCCCCGCACCGTCGCGCTCACAATATGCGGTGCGCCCTCCCCGCCCGTAAATCCGTTTATCTGTATGTCGCCGATTTTTCTAAGTTCTTCTGTAAAATACGCTTTCAGCGCATACAGCTTTTCCGTATCCCTATCCAAATCTGCGTACAGCATTTTTGCTGCCTTTGCCATTCCTGCAATACCGGCTACATTCTCCGTGCCGGAGCGCAGATTTTTTTGCTGCCCGCCGCCATAAATAATATTGTGAATCTTGACCTTTCTTCCCACATACAAAAATCCCGTTCCCTTAGGCGCATGTATCTTATGCCCGCTGACTGACAGCAGGTCGATGCCCATTCTCCTTGGATATATCCGGTATTTGCCGAAGCCCTGCACCGCATCCACATGAAAAAGCGTGTTGGGATTGAGGCTCTTAATCAGTTCTCCCGCCTCCGCAATTGGCTGTACTGTGCCAATTTCATTGTTGGTGTGCATAATGGATACCAGAATCGTATCCTGTCTCATGGCTCTTCTCAGCTCACTTAAGGAAACCATGCCCTTTCTGTCCACCGGCAGATAAGTCACGGAAAAGCCTTGATCCTCCAGATAATGCATGGGCTGCAAAACCGCCGGATGCTCTATCTGGGTCGTAATCAGATGCCTGCCTGCACGATAGTTCGCCATCGCGCATCCTATCAGGGCCAGATTGTCGGCTTCCGTCCCGCCGGAGGTAAAACAAATTTCCTGCTCGTCTGCCTTCAGCAGTCTGGAAATCGTATCCTTTGCATTTCTTATATGACGCTCCGCCTGTACCCCTTTTAAGTGCAGACTGGAAGGATTGCCGTAATCTTCGCACATAATCTGCGTCACTAACTCTGCCACCTCGGGAAAAACCCGCGTCGTTGCAGAGTTATCCAAATACACTTCCATCGTACTTCTCCTTTTTCTTCTATCTATAAACAATATATGCGCTTATTTTTCCAACTGATACATAATCCATGCCATCACAGTAAAACCTGCCGTCTCCGTCCTTAAGATACGCTTTCCCAACGTAATTGGCTGTATGCCGTATTCCTTTGCCCTGGCAATTTCTTTTTCCTCAAAACCGCCCTCCGGTCCGATAAAAACGGCAATGTCCTTCCCTTCCCCCAGGTTTGAAAAAATCTGTTTTGTGCCCTCCATTCCCTCCGCAAGCTCATAGGGAATCAGCTTTACGTCCATTTCTGCCGCAAGAGAAAGCGCCTGTTCAAAGCTTATCGGCGCCGCCACCTTGGGGATAATGCGGCGTCTGCTCTGTTTTGCTGCCGCTTCCGCAATAGACTGCCACCTTGCCGTCTTCTGCGCCGCCTTTTTCGCATCCAGCTTTACCACAGAGCGCCCCGTTTCGACCGGAATCACTTCGTACACGCCAAGCTCCACCGACTTCTGGATAATCAATTCCATCTTATCCGCCTTCGGCAGCCCCTGAAACAAATATACCCGTGACGGAAGTTCAACGCCGTCCTCTTTGACAAAGCGAAGCTCGCAGACCACCCTCTCTTCTTCTATGCGGACAATGCCGCAGCGGTATTCCCTGCCATCCTCGCCATTGCTGACGGAAAGCTCCTCTCCGATTTTCATACGAAGCACATTCTTTATGTGATTGACGTCGCTCCCCTCTATTATGACAGTTTTGTCATGTATTTGGGAGGCTTCTACAAAAAACTGATGCATATTTTGCCCTCTATGCCGGTTTGCGCGCCGTAACGCTGACCCATTCTCCCTGATAATTGACCTCAAGCACTTCAAGTCCCGCTTTTTTTACCACTTCCACCACAACCTCTTCCTTGTCGTCGATGATGCCGGAGGTGATATAAATGCCCCCTGCTTTCATCTGATTGACAATCACAGGTGTGAGCGGCACCAGCACATCTGCAAGGATATTGGCGGCAACAATGTCATAGCAGCCATATCCCACTTCGTCCTGTACTGCTTTTTCCGTAATAATATTTCCCGTCAGCATATGGAACTTCTCTTTGTCTATACCGTTGCTCTCGCAGTTCTGCCTGACTGCTTCCACCGCACAAGGGTCCAAATCCGTTCCCACCGCTTTTTTCGCTCCAAACTTAAGCGCCAGGATGGACAGAATGCCGCTTCCGGTTCCCACATCCAGCAGCACAGTATCCTCCGT
>CAMWLB010000047.1 GCA_947174985.1 uncultured Lachnospiraceae bacterium
TGACAAGGAGTTCAGGACGCTTTTTATTAAGGTGCTGCGGGATTATGTGGCAAGCGGAGAGAATTACGTGATTCTTTCGACTCACCTGACTTCCGACATTGACATGCTGGCGGATTACCTTCTGTTTATCAAAGGCGGCAGGCAGCTTCTCTACGGCGATATTGAGAGCGTCAGGGGGGGCTACCGGATGGCTGCCGGAGAGGAATATAAGCTGAAGCTTTTAAAGGACAGGGTAATCCACATGGAAAGCGGAGAATTTGGGAGCAGGGCGCTTGTGTATAATTCGGGGAAACCGTTTGATTCGGCGCTGAAGGTGTGGGAGCCTTCCATAGAGGAATTGATGTATTTTATGGAGAAGTAAAAGCGTGCGAACCAAGACGCAGAAATGAGGTGAAAAATGGAAAGAAAAGCAAGAGCGGCGGCGTCAGGCTGCCATATGTATAAGCAGGTGATAAAGGACTATTTTCTGGGATTTTACAGGGACATCAATCCGCAAAGGCTGGGGCTGCTCGCTGCATGGGCTTCTATCGGGGTGATGTTTTTCTGGAGGTTTCAGACGGAGATGTCACGAAACTGGCTGTTTGCAATTCCGGTGGCTTTTGCCGTGCTGAGTGGCGCCTTCCACGATGTATCCCTGCCTTTTATGATGTACCTTGTGCCGTTTTCGAAGGAGCAGCGGGAGGCGTATATCCGAAAATCTTTATACGTCAAAGTTGCAATTCCCATGCTTTTTGCGGGACTGTGCGATAGCGCGGCGGCGATTTTGGGAGATGTATCCGTATACGGACTGGTTCTGCAGCTTGTAACAATATTCTGTGTCACCTATATCTGCGGTATGCTCTGGGACGACACAGTGCACAGTACAAAAGAGCGGCCGGCTTACGACAATCTGAAGGATTTTGTGGAAGTTCCGCTGGTGTTGTGTCAGATAGGCGGCTCGGCAATGTTTGCGACCTGCCTGTATCCTATCAGTGAGGTTGAATTCTGGGTAATATTCCTCATTGAGATGGTAATTATGCTTCCCCTTGTCTGGGGCGTGACCAAAAAATGGAAAACCATACGGCGCAACTTTGCCGATTATGAAAAACTGGGATGTCAGTGATGTGCTGAAAGGAGGAAAAAATGCAGATTATAATTGAGCCGCATGGCACTTATGCGATATATGAGCAGATTGTAAACCAGATGAAGAATGCAATCGTGTCGGGAGAACTGACCGCGAACGAAGCGCTGCCCTCCATCAGAGGGCTGGCGGCGGAGATAGGGGTCAGCGTTATCACAACGAAGCGGGCCTATGAGGAACTGGAAAAAGAAGGGCTTATCCGCTCCGTGGCAAATAAAGGTTTTTATGTCTGCGAGTACAACACGGATTATCTCCATGAAAAGCAGCTTATGCAGTTGGAAAAGCGTTTTACGGAGGTGATTGAACTGGCAAAGCAGGCGGGATTGTCGGACGATGAAATTCGGGCTATGGTGGAGGGACTACTATGAAAGATGATATTTTGTTTTCAGCAAGAGAGGTAAGAAGCTTAAAGCCGAAGGGATTTGGACGGAAGGCGTTCAAACTGGAGAATATCAGCTTTGCGCTGCCGAAAGGTTATATCATGGGAATTGTGGGGAAAAACGGTGCGGGCAAAACCACCTTTTTTGACTATATCATGGACGATAAAAAGAGGTATTCGGGAGAACTCTTGCTGGACGGCAGGGAGATTCATGAAGACCATTTACAGACATTGAACCAAATTGGCTTTGTCTCAGAAAAAAACGAATTCCTGAATTTACGGACAGCGGCGCAGAATGTGCAGATGTTAAGCCGGTTTTATTCTGTCTTTGACAAAGACCTGTTTGAGAGCACCATGGAAAGCTTTCATGTTTCCAAGAATAAAACGGTGGGGAAAATGTCCCGCGGAGAGCTTATGAAGTTTCAGCTTGCATTTGCGGTGGCGCATAAACCGAAGTTGTTTTTGCTGGACGAAGCCACGGCCGGAATGGACCCTGTATTCCGGATTGATTTTTACAGGCTGCTGCGCGAATTGATTCAGGACGAAAGCTGTTCTGTCATGTTATCGACGCACATGGAAGAGGAAATAGAGAAGCAGCTTGATTATGTCGGCGTTTTGGAGGCGGGCAGGTTTGTCTCTTTTGGAGAAGTGCAGCCTGTATGAGGCAGGAAGGGAGATTTGTATGAACAGTTACGGAAATGAGGCTTTTAGAAACAGAAAGGAAAGAGAGAAAGAAGAGAGGGCGCGGATAAGGGCGTTTGACAAGGATTTGTTTTCCTATACCGGGCAGATTGCATGGTTTCTGGCGGGGCTGTTTTCTTTTATTCTGCTGGTACTGATGGTAATCCCTGTGCAGGAAATTGCGCGTGGCGAAGGGGCAATCAGGGCGATGTGCATTATGATGCCGGGATGGGCTTCTTATTTTGTGCTGCTGCCCTATGTCAATGTGACGGATTCCATGACGCCGAGACAGAAAAACAGCGGCACATATAGGAAACTGAAATATCTTCCCGTCAGCAAAAAGCAGTACCGCAGGGTCAGGATGACATACCTGTTCCGCTTTTTGTGGAAGCTGGCGCTGATAGGAGTTGTGATTCAATGTGCGGTGGTGGCAGCAGATTTAAAGAGCGTTACAGTATGGAATGTTTTGTATGCGATAGGTATTTTGCTTGTATATCCGCTTTTCTTGGGATGGCTATGGCTCTTTACGAGTTAAGTTTTTTCCCGGATTAAGGCTGCCTGCGGTTCACGGCAGAATCCGCAAAGAGCAGCGCGCCTGCAGTCAATATAAGCAGGATGCAGGTGAGGATGTCCCATGCGTCGAGAGGCGGCTCGGAAAGAATGGGTGCGAGGCTGATATTGATGGCGAAGTTTAACGGGATTGCGGATAGCAGGGAAAATGATACCGCCATCAGTTTTCTGTTTTTCAACCGCCTGCAAATCAGGTAAACGCACCAAAGCCAAAATATCGAAATCAGGGAAACACGGATGCTGATTGGCATCATAAAGGTGTTTTCTCCGATAATTCTGCTGAGCACATACAGGAATGGAATCAGAAGAATACTGAAAGCCGTAAGAGAGCAAAGTATTCCTTTGGTTCCTTTTTTTATCAGCGGAAAGCATACCAGCCATGCAAAGAGGCAGGAGCTTATCACATAAAGCGACCATGTGAATTTTCCCGTGATTGCCATATCGCAGATTATGCATACGGCAATGCCGAGCAGTAGAGAGGCGGAAAAAGCTGCCGCCGCAATGTTCTGAAAGGATACGATTTTTCTTTTTGTTGTTTTGACCGCGTAAAGCAGAGCGTCGTCAACGCTTCCCGCTGTGGCTTCCGGCGTGTTCTCTTCCCGCTTCCCATTGAGCAGTTCGCCGGTCGTGACGCCGAGAATACCGGCGATGGAGGTTAAAAGCGTAATGTCCGGACAACTCAGTCCGCGCTCCCATTTGGAAACGGCTTTATCAGTAATATGCAGCTGCTCTGCCAAATCCTTCTGTGTCATATTTTTTTCTTTTCGCATTTGGGCAATGAATTGTCCGATTCTGTTTTCGTCCATGATAATCCTCTTTCTGTGCTTTTAGCACGTTTCAATGTGGTTTTATTGTACCTAAAATGAGTTTTGTTTACAACCGACCAATGGTTTAGCAGGGGTAAAACGGTGAAAATGCTTGAAACAAGCGGCATATCATTATACAATGGAATCAAAGAAACCGTTTCAGAATACAGTAAACGATTTGGGAAGGGTAAGGGTGTAAATTATGAAACTGACATTTATCGGAGCGGATCACGAGGTTACTGGAAGCTGTCATTGTATTGAGGTGGGCGGCAAATATATTCTGGTGGATTACGGAATGGAGCAGGGCGTTAATGTGTTTGAAAATGCCGAGCTTCCTGCGGAGGAAGCGTGCATTGACTACGTGCTTTTGACGCATGCGCATGTAGACCACTCCGGTCTGCTTCCGCTTTTGTATGCGCGGGGGTTCAGGGGGCAGGTCTTTACGACGACGGCTTCGGCAGAGTTATGTGAAATCATGCTTCGCGACTGTGCGCACATTCAGGCAATGGAGGCAGAGTGGAAAAACAGAAAAGCAAGAAGAAGTGCGGATGCGCAGCCCGTTGAACCGGTTTATACCATGGAGGATGCGGAGGGGCTGATTCGCCGCATTGTTCCCTGCCATTACAATCAGATAGTAGAACTGTGTGAAGGCGTCAAGGTTCGTTTTACCGACGTCGGGCATCTGCTCGGCTCTGCCAGCATTGAAGTGTGGCTGACGGAGGGTGATGTGAGCAAAAAACTTGTATTTTCCGGTGATATCGGCAACAAGCAGAAGCCGCTTTTAAAGGCTCCCAGCTACACCGAAGAAGCGGACTATGTGATTATGGAGAGCACTTACGGCGACAGGCTGCACAGTGAGCATGTAATCGACTATGTGGGAGAACTGGCAAAAATCATACAGGAGACCTTTGACAAGGGCGGAAACGTGGTGATTCCTTCCTTTGCGGTCGGCAGGACGCAGGAAATCCTCTATTTTATCCGAAAAATAAAAGAAGAACAATTGGTAAAGGGATTTGGAAATTTCCCGGTCTATGTGGATAGTCCCATGGCGGTAAGGGCAACTTCTATTTTTCAGGATAACGAGAGAGAATGTTTTGATGAAGAAGCGCTGGCGCTTGTTGATAAGGGTATCAACCCGATTTCTTTTCCCGGCCTGAAGCTGTCGATTACCAGCGACGAATCCAAGGCGATTAATTTTGAGGAGACACCGAAGGTGATTATTTCTGCTTCCGGTATGTGCGAGGCAGGACGAATCCGCCATCATTTAAAGCATAATCTGTGGCGGCCGGAAAGCACGATTCTGTTCGTGGGCTATCAGGCGATAGGTACCTTAGGACGTGCCATCGTGGAAGGAGCGCACGAGGTAAAGCTTTTCGGAGAGACGATTCAGGTACGCGCCCGTATCTGTAAGCTTGTGGGCTTAAGCGGACATGCGGACAAGAACGGACTGATTGAATGGGTTACAGCCTTCAAGGAGAAGCCCCGCAAGGTGTTTGTGGTGCATGGAGAGGACAGTGTATGCGCTTCCTTTGTGGAATGTCTGATGACAGAACATGGGATAAAGGCGTATGCGCCGTACAGCGGCACGGTATTTAATCTGGCGAGCGGCAAGTTAGAGTATGAGGCAGTACCGATTCCTGTCAAGAAGAAAGACAGACCGGCATCAGGTGTCTTTGCAAGGCTTTTGGCAGCAGGACAGCGGCTTCTTGCCATTATCAAAAAGAACGAGGGCGCAAGCAACAAAGATTTGGCAAAGTTTGTGGACCAGGTTACTTCGTTGTGCGACAAGTGGGAAGTGTGAGAAGAAGTTCTAAGGCGTCGAAGGACGCCGCCTAAGAACTTCTAAGTCTCACACGGAAGAATGACCTTCAGGTCATTCTTCCTGCGTAATGGGTTTTGCAATTGTCAGGATATATTTTGGCGGCATAAAATGAAGGAGATTAAAATGAGTCTGGCAGATAACATTTTTATTGATATGTGTAAGGATATTCTGGAGAACGGAACCAGTACGGAGGGGGAGAAGGTGCGTCCGCACTGGGAGGACGGGACGCCGGCGTATACAATTAAGAAGTTTGGTGTGGTCAACCGGTATGACCTGTCAAAGGAATTTCCGATACTGACCTTGCGGAAGACGGCGCTAAAGAGCGCAACGGATGAGATACTGTGGATTTGGCAGAAAAAGTCCAACAATATTCACGATTTGCACAGCCATATCTGGGACGAATGGGCGGATGAGGACGGCTCCATCGGCAAGGCGTATGGCTATCAGCTTGGCGTAAAGCATAAGTATAAAGAGGGCATGATGGACCAGGTGGACAGGGTTATCTACGACTTAAAAAACAATCCCTTTTCACGCCGCATTATGACGAATCTTTATGTGCATCAGGATTTGAGCGAGATGAATCTTTACCCCTGCGCTTACAGCATGACTTTTAATGTGACGCAGAAAAGGGGGGAGGAAAAGCTCACCCTCAATGCGGTGCTGAATCAGCGCTCCAATGATGTGCTTGCGGCGAACAACTGGAATGTGGCACAGTATGCGGTGCTTTTGCATATGCTGGCGCAGGTGTGCAGCATGCAGGCGGGAGAGCTGGTGCATGTGATTGCGGATGCCCATATTTATGACAGGCATGTTTCCATTATTCAAGAGTTGATAACGAGGGAGCCGAAGCCGGCGCCCAAATTCTGGCTGAACCCTGACATACATGATTTCTATCAGTTTACCCGCAATGATGTGGCGCTGGAGGGTTATGAGTTTGGCCCGCAGGTGGAAAATATTCCGATTGCGATTTAAAATGGGGCAGGCGCAGAAAATATGCTGTGCGCATGAAAAAGGAGATTGCCATGAACATTATTGTAACAGTGGACGAAAACTGGGCTATCGGAAATCGGGACAGGCAGCTTGTAAAGATTCCGGCGGATTGGCGCGCCCTTCAGGAGCAGACGGCGGGCGGCGTCATTATTATGGGAAGAAAGACATTGAAGCTAATGCCGCAGGAGCAGCCACTTTTTAACCGCAAAAATATTATTTTATCCGCCAACCCTGCCTACAGGGTGCGGGGAGCGGATACGGCGGATTCGCTGGATGCGCTTTTTCAAAAGCTGGAAGGGATTCCCGGGGAAGATATTTATGTGTGCGGCGGGGAGAGCGTCTACAGGCAGCTTCTTCCTCATTGTGACACAGCTTATGTTACCATGGTGGAAAAAAGCTATGAGGCGGACAGGTATTTTGAAAATCTGGACAAGAGTGAGGAATGGAGGCTGACGGAGGAGAGCGATGAACAGACCTGCTTTGACATTACCTATTATTTCAGAAAATATAAGAGGATTTGAGGCTGTGGCAGCGCTGCTAATTGTTCTCTTTTTTGGCACGGCATGCGGCAGGACGGCGGCAGCGGATTCTGTTGCACAGACATTATTTCAAAAAGCCGTCGGTGCAGGAATAAAAGAGGCCAAAGGCATTTCTTTTGCGGAAAATGATTTTGCAGCGGTCTGGCAGGAAAAGGTGGATGCGTATACTGTGGCAGAGTACACTTACACAGCGGAGATTACCGTGGACAACGGCAGAGAGCTTCATCTTGTACTCCACGGAACCAAGGATGAATATTTTTATCTGATTCATGAAATAGAAGTGTTTGACGGAGAAAAACTCATTCAGAGCGGACTGGTGAAAGAAGCCGTGATAGCGGAATGGGAATGGGAAGAGGAAAACTTTTATGCGGAATCCTGGGTGGAAGACGGCGGCTTGAGCGTTGCGGACATGAACTTTGACGGAGCCGGGGATATTGCCATACAGGGATGGGTGACAACAGGAGCCAATATTCCTTGTTATTACTGGCTGTGGGATGAAGAGGCACAGCAGTTTACCTATGCCTTCTGTATATGCAATGCGGAAATTGATGAAGCGCAGAAACAGATTATTTCCCATATGCGGGACACCGCCTCCTGCTACAGCACGGATTACTATGCCTACGATGAAGATGGAAAGCTGCAGCGAGTCGGATATGAGTATGAGGATTATGGGAAACTGATAAAAAGCATTTATGAATTGCAGAACGGTGAGATGAAGCTGGTCTCTGAGGAAGCGCTTGCGCCTATGCAGGGATAAAACAGAGCGGAAAATCGGAAATCTGGAAGGAGATAATAGATGTTTTGGGATAAAGTGTCCGGCTTATATGACTTTTTTGAAACGGTATACAATGGGAAAGTATATCGAAACCTTGGCGAAAGAGTGGCGGAAGAAATAGAACAGGATGATATTGTACTGGAGTGTGCCTGTGGTACGGGCGCTATCAGCAAATATATTGCGCCCAAATGTAAGCAACTGACTGCAACGGATTTTTCCAAAGGCATGTTAAAACAGACATCAAAAAACTGCCGGAAATATCACAATATAAAAATAAGACGCGCAGATATGACGAATTTAAAGTGCCGTGACAACCGGTTTGATAAGGTGGTCGCAGGAAATGTGATACATCTGTTAGAAGACCCGTATGCGGCATTAAAAGAATTGGAAAGGGTGTGTAAAACAGGCGGCAAAATCATTGTTCCGACCTATATCAATGCGTCCGGCGGAGTGAATCAGAAGGCCGTGCGCCTTCTTGCATTGGCAGGTGCAAATTTTAAGCGGCAGTTTGATATGGAGTCGTATAAAAAATTTTTTATAGATGCAGGGTATAAAAATGTTGCGTACTGCGTTGTCAGCGGGAGGATGCCCTGTGCGGTGGCAATTATCACGAAACAATAGATTTCGGCTTATCGCCGGCTGCCGTCCTGAAATGAACTGCCTGCGTAAAAGTGTTGACTTTTTATGGGAAAAGTATAATAATGAATAAAAATAAATATGAGAGGAAGTACAAGTCATGGAAAAGAAAAACATTGATTGGGCGAACTTGGGATTTGGATATATGCAGACCGACAAAAGATACGTCTCCAACTTTAAGAATGGAGCATGGGACGCAGGCGCGCTGGTCGATGATTCCAATATTGTAATGAGTGAGTGTGCGGGCGTACTGCAGTATGCCCAGACAGTATTTGAAGGGCTGAAGGCTTATACAACGGACGACGGACATATTGTTACCTTCCGTCCTGACTTAAATGCCGAGAGAATGGAGCAGTCTGCAAAACGGCTGGAGATGCCGGTATTTGACAAAGGCAGGTTTGTGGAGGCGGTTGAACAGGTGGTAAGCGCAAATGCAGCTTTCGTACCGCCCTATGGCTCCGGCGCAACCCTTTACATCAGACCGTATATGTTCGGCATCAGCCCGGTTATCGGGGTAAAGCCTGCCGAGGAGTATCAGTTCAGGGTGTTCTGTACGCCGGTAGGACCGTACTTTAAGGGCGGCGTAAAGCCCCTTACTATTAAAATCAGTGATTTTGACCGTGCGGCGCCTCATGGCACCGGCCATATCAAAGCGGGTCTGAACTATGCCATGAGCCTTCATGCGATTGTAACGGCGCATGAGGAAGGATACGATGAAAATATGTATCTTGACCCGGGTACCAGAACCAAGGTTGAGGAGACCGGCGGCGCTAACTTCCTCTTTGTCACAAAGGACGGCAAGGTGGTAACGCCTAAGTCCGACAGCATCCTTCCTTCCATCACAAGACGCTCTCTGGTACATGTTGCCAAGGAGTATCTGGGACTTACCGTGGAGGAGAGAGAGGTTTACAAGGACGAGCTTGCAGATATGGCGGAGTGTGGTCTGTGCGGTACGGCTGCCGTGATTTCACCTGTCGGAAAGATTGTGGACCATGGCAAAGAAATCTGCCTGGCAAGCGGCATGAGTGAGATGGGACCTGTCACGAAAAAGCTCTACGATACCCTGACCGGTATCCAGATGGGACGCATAGAAGCGCCTGAAGGCTGGATTCATGTGATTATGTAATATTGGTGGAAAAATCCCTGCGGCGTTTTAGGACACATTGCAGGGATTTTTATTCAGAAAATGCTGATTCAATCATTACTCCTTTAGAAGAAATGATTGATAACAAAGAATTGGATTGAGGGAGAAGAAAGTAAGTGGAAGCAAAATTTGAGTTTAAAACACAGGATATGGATACTATGAAAAAGACTATAATGGGTACTTCACAGATTAGGCGCATTACGGAAAAGTTTGAAGATGATGTTTTATGTCTGGGACAGTTGAAAACATTGTTTGGTGAACCTTTGTATGTAACAAAAGATTTGGAGGACCAATATGCTTACTGTATTCTGGCCGTCACTGAAAGTGGAAAGGAAATTTATCTTCACGTTTACAGCGGTCCAAGCGGGCCGGCGATTGGAGGAAGGCAGGAGAAAGACAGCAAGGAGGCAGCAGATGCGCTCGCAGAGTTAATTGTACAGGCAAAGCCCTCTGATTATGAATATGAAGGAATTTATTGTGACGGTCCCAGTATTGTGAAGGCGGGTATCCGCAATGGTCAGCCCTATTGGCAGGAAGAGGAAGTTGATGAATCAGAATTCAGCAAGATATGTGAAGAGACATTTTGTTCGGCAGAATAACATATTCAGAGTAATGTTGTGTACAATAAAATCGGACGAACCGAATAAATCCATGTAAAGACAATGATTCAATTTTGATGGGAAGAACAACAGCTTGCGCAGAGTGTAGCGGAGGAGAATATATGATTTTATACCATGGGAGTAATGTGGTTGTTTCCACTCCTAAACTAATCCGACAGAATCGATTCTTAGATTTTGGTTTCGGGTTTTATACCACGACCAATAAAGAGCAGGCTATAGCCTTTGCTGATAAAGTGTATAAGCGTCGTCGAGAAGGTGAAAAAGTTGTCAATATCTATCAATTTGGCGAGCAGAGTGCCTTTGCAGAGTGTTCTGTACTACGCTTTGATTCGCCTGATGAGGCGTGGCTTGATTTTGTTTCAGAAAACAGGTCAGGAAATTATAAAGGCGAGGAATATGATTTTATTTATGGTCCTGTTGCCAACGATGATGTTTATGCTACCTTCACTCTATATAACGCAGGTGCATTGACAAAAGAACAGACACTGGATGCTCTTAAAATTAAGAAACTATACAACCAGTTAGTACTGACATCTGAAAAGGCGTTGGGTTACTTACATTTTGCTGGTACTGTGCCGGAAGGAGAATTATAGTGGAAAAGAAAAAGTTTGAAGCTATGCTCGTGCTTCTCGTTCCGCAGGTGATACATTTGATTGTAAAAAATTATCCTTATGATGAAATAACTGCAGCGAAAGAGTTTTACAATTCTAAGGTATATTCTTTTTTGGAGCAGGAAGACACAAAGCTGTGGCATTTGAGCGCATTGACGCTGTTTAATATGTTTGATGAAGAGAAGCAGACGGGTATTGTGACATTTCCGGAGGAGGCTTGACTATGAGCAGGGAAGGCAATTTTTTAGTTTATTGTACAGAACAATATAAGTCTGCGAAAGGTCTGACTGGTATTCAGGTGTCGGAGTTGTTTAGCCGGTATAGTGTGTGGGATTATATTTATTCTTGTTTTGAAGCTTTGCATACGACTGGCGAAAACTACATTGTTGAGGATATAGATTTGTATATTGAGGCGAGAGAAAATGGTTAAGATGAGATATATAAGACGCTTTTGCGCTATGGCGCTTGCCGCGGCGCTGGTGTTTATGTGTGCCTGCGGCAAGGGGGGCTCCGGTACAACAGTGGTGCTGACCGCGGGGCTTGGGAAAGACGAGGTTTTCCGGATAGAGAACAAATCCTGCAGACTGCCGGAGCTTATGGTGTATCTGACCACCACCCAGAACCAGTACGAATCGGTATATGGGGAAGAGATATGGCAGGCCAATCTGGACGGTGTGACGCTGGAGGAAAATGTCAAGGAAATGGTGCTTGCCAGGATAGCCCAGATTAAGACGCTGAATCTGCTTGCGGAGGAAAAGGGCGTGGCGCTTGACGAGGAGGAACTGCGGCTTGTGCAGCTTGCCGCTGCGTCGTATTATGGTTCTTTAAACGAGACGGAAATAGAAAAAATGGGCGTGACGCAGGACACCATTGTCCAGCTCTATGCGGAGTATGCGCTCGCCGAAAAGGTGTACCATCACATCATACAGGATATCAATCTGGAAATCAGCGACGACGAGGCGAGGACAATTACAGTATCCCATATTCTGATTAAGACGTATACAATGGACGGCAGGGGGGAGCGGATTGCCTACACGGAGCAGGCGAAAAAAACGGCTTATGAGAGGGCGTGCGAGGTGCTTGCGCTTGCTACGGACGGGGAGCATGACTTTGACAGCCTGATTATCCAGTACAGTGAGGATTCGGTTGCGACGTACTCCTTCCGGAAAGGGGAGCAGGAGGAGGCGTTTGAAAACGCGGCGTTTAATCTCGGAACCAATGAAATCAGCGGCATTGTGGAGGACAGCAGCGGCTATCATATCATCAAATGCCTTAATACCTTTAATCAGGCGGAAACCGACCAGAACAAGCTGCTTATTATTGAGGAGAGGAAAAAGGAGGTGTTCGGCGAGGAGTACGATGTCTTTGTCGAGACGTTGACTCGAAAGCTGAATGATAAAGTCTGGGAAGAGGTAGACATGATACATGATGAGAATGTGACGACAATCAGTTTTTTTGATGTCTATGAAGAGTACTTTCCGGCCGGCTGAGGGTCAGAAACGGCGGTTTACAAAAATTTTAGAATTGAAAAAAGCCCGTAAAATAGGCGTTTTCAGCGTGTTATTAGCACTTGCACCGAGCGAGTGCTAATTTTATATTGACTTTTTACCAAGACGGATTTACACTATATTTTAGGTAAAAACCGCAGAGGGAAAGCGCGGTCAGTAAAACAAAACGAAAAAAGGGAGTGGAATTTTATGGCAGCAAAAAGAGGCAGTTTATCAATTAACAGTGACAATATTTTTCCGATTATCAAAAAGTGGTTGTATTCCGACCATGATATTTTTTACAGGGAAATGATTTCCAATGGCTGTGACGCCATCACCAAACTGCAGCGGCTTGATATGATGGGTGAGTATACCCTTCCGGACGGCTACAAGGCAAAAGTCGACGTGGTAGTGGACCCGGAGAAGAAAACGCTGTCCTTCACGGACAACGGACTTGGTATGACTGCGGAAGAGGTAGAGGAGTATATTAACCAGATTGCTTTTTCCGGTGCAACGGATTTTATTGAAAAATATAAGGACAAGGGAAGTGCGGAGCAGATTATCGGTCATTTTGGACTGGGCTTCTATTCCGCGTTTATGGTTGCGGACGAAGTGCATATCGACACACTTTCCTACAAGGAGGGCGCGGTGCCGGTTCATTGGGAGTGTGACGGCGGCACGGAGTTTTCCATGGAGGACGGAAGCAGGAGCGAGGTAGGCACCACGATTACCCTCTTTTTGATGGAGGACTGCTTAGAGTTCTGCAACGAGTACAGGGCGAGGGAGGTTATCAAGAAATACTGTTCCTTTATGCCCACAGAGATTTATTTAAGCAAGGCGGGAAACACGGAAACCCAGACCATCAATGTGGATGAAAAGCTGGATACGGATACTGTGATAGAGACCATCAAGCCGGAGAAGGAGGACGAGCCTGAAAAGCTGAAGATTGCCAAGCGTCCCGAGCTTTTGAACGATACGACGCCTTTGTGGACGAAGAATCCGAGCGAGTGCACAAAGGAAGATTATCTTGCCTTTTACCGCAAGGTATTTCAGGATTACAAGGAGCCGCTGTTCTGGATTCACCTGAACATGGACTATCCCTTCAACTTAAAGGGCATCCTGTATTTCCCCAAAATCAACATGGAATACGAGTCCATCGAGGGAACCATCAAGCTCTACAACAATCAGGTATTTATTGCGGACAATATCAAAGAGGTAATTCCCGAGTTCTTGATGCTCTTAAAGGGCGTTATCGACTGTCCTGATCTGCCGCTAAACGTGTCCAGAAGCGCGCTGCAGAATGATGGATTTGTGAAAAAGATTTCCGATTACATCAGCAAGCGAGTGGCGGATAAGCTGGCCGGCATGTGCAAGACGGAGAAGGAAGAGTACGAGAAATACTGGGATGATATCAGCCCGTTCATCAAGTTTGGCTGCTTAAAGGACGACAAGTTCTGTGAGAAGATAACGGATTATATCCTCTTTAAGAATCTGGAAGGCAATTACATGACGCTGCCGGAGTGCCTTGAGGTAAACAAGACCGACCCCGACGAGCAGGAAGAGGGC
>CAMWLB010000048.1 GCA_947174985.1 uncultured Lachnospiraceae bacterium
GCGGATTCACGCCATAGCGGTTTAAAAGCCCAAGCAAAAATACCAAGAATGGAACCACAACGAGAATACCCGCCGTCCATTTTGCCGCCCATTTCGGCAAAAATCGGGAAACGGCAAAATAGGAACCAAGCATAAGAAGCTGCGGCAGAAAGCCCATGTACCACCCCTGTGTCCCAAGACGCAGCACAGTCCTGTAATTGGTGTAATAATAAGATAAAAACACGCCTATTGCATACACAACGGCAAACTTATCCGTCAGCGACATTTCATCCAGCAGATAGTTTAAAAGAATAGAAAATTTTCCTTTTTCTCCCTTGTTTTCTACAAAGAAACAAAGCAGGACAGATACTGTATAAAAAATAAAAATATATAGAAATGCCTTTCCGATGGTAAATCCCTTATTCATAAAAAAATCCGACTTGTTGGTCCCGATATAAACATAACCCGTTTCCCTGTCAAAATAAAACGGCAGAAGAACAAGCATACAGACAAGATACACAACCGTCACAAGCTGAAGCAGAAGCCGCAGAACTGTCCGGCAAAGCTCCGGTATGCTCATCTCCCCGATTTGTACTTTTATTTCCCGCTTCTTTTTTTCCCAGTCCTTATACAAGTCTTTTACTTTATACATGGCTCTTTTCACTGCTCCTGTAGCTGTTCTGACATGATTTCATTCCTTATCATAATGCATTTGTTTTGCGTCGTCAACATAACGCCCATACGCCGCGTAAATCTGCATAATCAGGACAAGCCCAATCGGCCCCTTTACAATTCCCCACAGCCCAAACAGCTTAAGACCCGCATAAACTGCTATCAGAATGGCAACTGGATAAACGCCCACCTTCTGTCCAATCAGCTTCGGCTCCAGAAATTCCCGCAGCAGCGCACATACAATATAAATAATGACACAGACTGCTGCCTTCCAGTAAAAGCCGGAAAAAAGCTGCCATATGGCAAGCGGAATCAGTACAATTCCTGTGCCGATAAAGGGAAGCGCATCCAGCACGCCGGCCAGAATACCAAACCATACGCCGTTTTGTACGCCCGTAAAAAAGAGACTGACGGAGCAGATTGCTGCAATGGACAGCATGATAATCACCTGCGCCTTGACAAAGGTTGCAATATACCTAAGGACGCGCAGTGCAATTTCCAGTACGGTGCGGCTCCCCTCATGGGCTCCCATAAAAGAAAGAATCGCGTCGTAATCCTTCGCCAGAAGCATAGTTGCAATCATGGTGACGGCAAGTATGCCGATAATGGACAATAGCTGTCTGATATAAGTCCATGTGCTCCCCAGAAGCCCCGGAAGCACTTGTACCTGAAAATTTTCTACGAACACATCTATCTGCTCAATTAGAACCTGCTCCAGCCCTTCTGTGTTAATTCCCAAAAATCCACCCACGCCGTCACAACAGTCCGTCACAAATAACTGCACACTCTGCTGTACATCATCCAGCCCCTCCACCCAGACCGGAATATTCTGCAGAAGCAGCGAACCGCCCATCCATACCAGAATAATCAGGATACCGCACAGCAGAAATAGGATTACGCCCGCAAGATACTGCTTTTTAATTTTTGTCTTTTTCTGGATATCGTCAAAGGTAGGATAGCAAAAAGTCAGAAACATACCCGCAATGATGATGGGCGTCAAAAGCGGACTGATAAACCGCAGAAAAAAATAGACTGCCCCTGTAATCAGAAGCAGTACTATATACTTATTTTGAAAGATTTCGTTTTTTTCCTGCATACCAATCCCCTTCTTTTAAGACAAAACACTTACTCTTGTTTATTTCTGGAATTAGTATAGGATTTTTCAAAAATATCATTCATATAAAAATGCAAAAATCGGCTGTTTGGGACTGACACTATATTCCATTTTCTTTCCGCTCACAGGATGCTGGAAAGACAGGTGCACTGCGCACAATGCCACATTGCGAACCTGTAGGCTCCTGGATAATGCGCGGCTCTTTTCACTTCCGTATTTGGCATCTCCGAGCAAGGGATATCCTGCATGGGATAACTGCGCCCTGATTTGATGAAAACGTCCCGTTTTAAGCCGTATCGCAAGCATGGAAATATCTTCCTGCTCCACGGTCTTTGAAAACAAAACCTCATAGCTTAACATCGCCTTTTTTGCCGCCATGTCCTCAGACGACGGACAGATTTTTGCCAGTCCGCCTTCTTTTTTTATATAATCCACAAGTTCCTGCTTTGCAGGCTCCGGTTTTCCACAGACCACTGCAAAATAATCCTTGCAGAAATTTTCTCCGGCAAGCTGCCTGTTTAGCGCGGCAGCCGCCTGCGGCGTTTTAGTAAATACCAAAACTCCTTCCACCGGCTGGTCCAGCCTGTGAATTACTCCAAGGTATGGCTGTTTCCCCTTTTGACTGCCCTCGCTTTCTGCAGCAAGATAATTTTTCAGTTCGCTTTCCACATCCGCCTGCCCGATTCTGCCGGACTGTACCGCAATACCCGCCGGTTTGTGCACCACGATAATGTGTTTGTCCTCATAGAGAATTTTCGTGCGCATACTTTATACCTTAAACCGATAGCCCACGCCCCAGATAGTCTCTATATACTGCGGCTTTGCCGTGTCGTACTCAATCTTTTCCCGAATCTTTTTGATATGCACGGTGACAGTCGCAATGTCCCCAATGGAATCCATATCCCAGATTTCGCGGAAAAGCTCTTCCTTTGTAAATACATGGTTGGGATTTTCCGCAAGGAAAGTAAGCAAATCAAATTCTTTGGTGGTAAACGCCCTTTCCTCGCCGTCTACGTACACTCTTCTGGCTGTCTTATCGATGCGGATACCTCTAATTTCCACAATGTCATTCTGCGGCTTTGCCGCAGTACCCACCAGCCTGTCATATCGCGCCATATGCGCCTTTACCCTTGCCACCAGCTCACTGGGGCTGAAGGGCTTCGTCATATAGTCGTCCGCACCCAGTCCTAAGCCACGTATCTTGTCGATATCGTCCTTTTTGGCGGAGACCATCAGAATCGGAATATTCTTTTCCTCCCGGACCTTGCGGCAGACCTCAAATCCATCCATCCCGGGCAGCATCAAATCCAGAATAACCAAATCGAAATTGCCCTTCAACGCAGCTTCCAGTCCCTCGTCTCCGGTATTCTTGATTTCGACCTCAAAATCGCTGAGCTCCAGATAGTCCTTCTCCAAATCTGCAATCGCTTCTTCGTCTTCGATAATTAATATTTTACTCATGGACATTCCTCCTGCTTTTTCTTGTATTTACCTGCATCAGTCCGTTTCGGCCCGCTGCTCCTTGTATTTTCGGATGACAAAATGCATACAGGTGCCTTCCCCTTCCTTGCTGGTCGCCCATATATACCCGCCATGGTCCTCCACGATTTTCTTTACGATGGACAACCCGATGCCGCTTCCTCCCTTCGAGGAATTGCGGGAAGCATCCGTGCGGTAAAATCTTTCAAAAATCTTCGGCAAATCTTTAGCGGCAATCCCCTTGCCATTGTCCTCAATCTCAATCCTGACGGAATCCACCTCATCCAGAATACGAATGTCGATGACGCCCTTTTCCTTATCTATATATTTGATGCTGTTGCCGATAATGTTGTTGATTACTTTCTTCATCTGCTCGGGATCCGCAATAATCATGGTATCCGGCGCCGCCAGATTGGAATAATTCAACTCAATATTCTTGGATTCCAAATCCAGCCCGACCTCCTCCACACAGTCTCCAAAATAATCGGCTACATTAATACGATGGAAATTGTAAGGAATACGGTTGTTATCGATACCGGAATACAGAGTCAGCTCGTTAATCAGCTTATCCATATCATTGGCCTTATTGTAAACAGTCTTAATGTATTTATCCATCTTTTCCGGCGTGTCTGCAACGCCGTCCATAATACCCTCCATGTAACCCTTAATGGCGGTAATCGGCGTCTTTAAATCGTGGGATATGTTGCTGATAAGCTCTTTATTCTGCTTCTCCTGCAGCATTTTTTCTTCCGTGGACTCTTTCAGCCTGAGGCGCATATCCTCATAATTGCGGTATAAATCTCCGATTTCACCCGCGCTGTCCGTAAAGAGCATATAATCAAAATTGCCATCCTTTATTTTTTTCATCGCCACATTTAACTGATTGATAGGTCCGAACACTCCCCTGTGAATCCATCTTGTCAGCATAAATGCAGTAAATATAAGGATAATCAGAACTGCAACGAACATGTCTATCAGAAAGGGCCTTGCAATCAGACTGGTAATCCTTGTGACAATAAAAAGACTGCCCGGTGTACCGTCTGAAAACACAAAGTCCAACTGTTTTACATATTTTTGGGAGTCGTCAAAAAAATAACCTGTCTCGCTCTCCTCATTTTCCCGCCCATAATCCGGCAGCCGGTGAAAAATCTCCTTCGCCGCTTCTTCGTTGCCGGCATAATAGAGCTCTTCTCCCTTTCTGACTAAAATATAGCTGTTCTTCCTGCTGATACCGTCGCTTATACCCTGCAGGTACTCTATATCCTCAAAAGCAGTCGGATTTTCCTCCAGCATGTCCGCCAGACTCTCATATAGAAGCTGCGCGTGTTTTCCTGCTGTCTGTATGCTGCCGGACATATCGTTAAAATCCACCAGCCCAAAACCATTTAGCTGTTCAGCACGCAGAATCCAGCCTCCGATTAACATAAATGCGGCAATCACCAGTACCAGGGGAATTAAAACAATGGCAGCAAAGGTTACCTTCAGTCTTGTTTTGAATTTCATAATAACGTTTCTGCCTTTCCGCAAATCTTTCTGTCCCACATATACCGGACAGTCATGACTAGCATATAGTCGATTATAACACTGTTTATCGGAAAAAGAAATTAACTGTACGAAATATTATCCTTAAAAAAATATAAACAATAGCGGTTTTTTTCAATATTTCCCATCACCCTATTGACAATCCTTGAAATATCGTTATAATAAAACAGTAATCATTATCGTTTTGGAAGGAGGAAGTATGGCGACTAAATACAGCAGGCAGCGTGAAGAAATCAAAGCTTACCTTGCTTCCCGTAAGGATCATCCTACAGCAGACAATGTCTACATGGCAATTCGCAGACAGATTCCCAACATCAGCCTTGGAACTGTATATCGTAATCTCACCATGCTGGTTGACGCAGGTGAAATCACACGGCTCCGCGTCGGGGATGGCGTAGACCATTTTGATTATGATACTTCCCCTCATTATCATTTTGTATGCACCGAATGCGGCAGTGTAATTGACCTCGATATGCAGAATATCGACTCAATTTTAAAGCTTGCCGGTGCCGGTTTTGACGGCAAAATTGCCGGGCATGTTACCTATTTTTACGGCGTTTGCGGAAACTGCTGTAAAAAGGAAAACACAGAAAGTAATTAAATTTTATATAAAAAGGAGAGAAAAGTATGAAGTATGTATGTCAAGTTTGTGGTTATGTTCACGAAGGAGATGCTGCTCCGGCTGAATGTCCTATCTGCCACGCTCCCGCTGAGAAATTTACGGTTCAGGCTGGCGAAAAGACCTGGGCTGCAGAGCATGTAGTAGGCGTAGCACAGGGCGTTCCTGAAGATATTATCAAGGATCTTCGTGCAAATTTTGAAGGAGAATGTTCTGAAGTTGGTATGTACCTCGCAATGGCAAGAGTGGCTCACAGAGAAGGCTATCCTGAAATCGGTCTGTACTGGGAGAAAGCTGCTTACGAAGAAGCAGAGCATGCTGCGAAGTTTGCAGAGCTGTTAGGCGAAGTCGTAACCGATTCTACCAAGAAGAATCTGGAAATGAGAGTAGACGCTGAGAATGGCGCTACCGCAGGCAAATTTGACCTTGCAAAGAGAGCGAAAGCTGCTAACCTTGACGCTATCCACGACACCGTTCATGAAATGGCACGCGATGAGGCAAGACACGGCAAGGCATTTGAAGGTCTGTTAAAGAGATATTTTAGCTAAGGAGGTAAATCATTATGAAGAAATATTTTTGCAACCCTTGTGGATATACATATGATCCTGAAATAGGTGATCCTGAGCACGGTATTGCTCCCGGTACAGCATTTGAGGACCTGCCGGATGACTGGTGCTGCCCTCTGTGCGGCGTAACCAAGGATATGTTCCAGCCTTGCATTGATAACTACAACTAAATAATACACATAAGGGAACAAATCAGAAATGGTTTGTTCCCTTTTTCTTATCGTCTGTTTCACAGGCACTAAGATAACAGACACAAAAAATGAGAAACGCAAAGTCGAGGATTTCTTGACAACCGCATTTTTATAATATAATATGCTTATAAACATTTCTTTAGGAGGTAAAGTGATGTACAAGTTCATAATGTATGCATGTGTTATTGTTATGGGGATTGTAGGCATTCTGATGGTAGTTGCACCAAAGGTAATAGCTAAAAAATCGTTTTCCGAAAGTCCGTCAAAGTTGATGATTGTACGGATAATGGGCGCAATTATCGCAATTGGCTGTGTAGCCATACTTATCATGTTTCGTAATATGCCTTACATATTTTAGCATTGTTCTTGTTTCACAATATTGTTTGTTGCACAGGGATGGTTGATATAGTTCCTGTCTCAAAATATAATCTTTATGCGCAAAAGCAGCGCAGAAATGAGGTAAAAATGAGTGTTCAGGAAATGAAGCCCATCAAAGAGGGCAAAGTACGTGAAATTTATGATAATGATGACAGCCTGATTATGGTTGCAACCGACAGAATCAGCTGCTTTGACGTGATTCTTCACAACAAGGTGGATAAAAAGGGCGCTGTTCTGACCCAGATGTCCAGATTCTGGTTTGATATGACAAAGGATATCCTGCCTAACCACATGATTTCCGTTGACGTGGCAGATATGCCGGAGTTTTTCAGACAGCCGCAGTTTGATGGCAACAGTATGCTGTGCCGCAAACTGAATATGCTTCCCATTGAATGTATTGTCCGTGGCTACATAACCGGCAGTGGCTGGGCAAGCTATCAGAAAACGGGCGAGGTCTGCGGCATTAAGCTGCCGGAAGGTCTGCGCGAATCCGACAAGCTGCCGGAACCCATCTACACGCCTTCCACCAAAGCTGAAATCGGCGACCACGACGAAAATATTTCTTTTGAGCAGAGCGTGGACTACCTTGAAAAGCGTTTCCCGGGAAAGGGACGCGAATACGCAGAAAAACTCCGGGACTATACCATTGCACTCTATAAAAAATGTGCTGAATATGCGCTCAGCCGCGGCATTATCATCGCGGACACGAAGTTTGAGTTTGGTCTGGACGAGAAAGGCAATATTGTCCTTGGTGACGAGATGCTCACTCCTGACAGTTCCCGTTTTTGGCCCGCAGAAGGTTACGAGCCCGGTCACGGACAGCCTTCCTTTGACAAGCAGTTTGCGCGCGACTGGCTGAAAGCAAATCCGGATAACGACTGGACGCTGCCGCAGGATATTGTAGATAAGACTATCGATATCTATTTGCAAGGCTATGAAAAGCTGACGGGAAAATCTCTATAATCCTCAATTTTTCTACAGACTGTTCAAACAGGCAGCCATACTTTCCGCATGGCTGCCTGCCTTTTACTTTCCTATTTTACCATTCCCAAATATGCACATCTCCACTGCTGGTGGATATATTGATTGTCATATTGGGGTTGCTGCCGTAATTACCTTTTGCCGAAGTTCCCCTTTTGTTAAAGGAAAGAACATCATCAAAAAACGTGGCACATTCCCCGCTGCTTGAGTCAAATGCAAAAGTAAAGGAAACGTCTGACGGAATACGTATACGGACCTCTCCACTGGTGGTATCAATATCCAGACTACCCTCCAGTCCGGACAGTCTGATATCAATATCTCCGCTGCTCGCCTCAGCTTCTCCATAACCCCTTCCGTTTTCCAGATAAATATCTCCGCTGGTGGTGTGCAAATCAAACCTGCCAACCACATCCGCCAGCCTGATTGATCCCGATGTAGCACTGCAATTTCGCAATCCGGCTCCGCCCAGAACCTGGATTTCGCCGCTGCTGGTAGAGGCTGCAACATCACCCTCCGCCTGGTAAAGCGCCACATCTCCGCTGGTTGCAGAAACCGTTATATTACCTTCTATCTGTTTCACTGTAATATCACCACTGCTGGTACTGATTGCTGCATCACCCACTATCTGATGAAACACAATATCACCACTGGTTGCCTGCGCACTTACTTTTCCCTCTGCATAATCAAAAGTAATGTTTCCACTGCTGGCACCGGCTGTAATTTTTTCCGCCACCACACTTTGCAGGCGAATATCTCCGCTGCTACTCTCAACCGCAAAGTTTCTGATACTCTCAAAATCCTTCTCTGAACGAATTTCTCCACTGGACGTTACAATATCAACTTCTGCTAACAGAATGGGCGGCAGGTAGATTTCTATATACGCATCGCTGTTAAAATCGCCTATCAGGAAGAAACCAGAATGGCGTCTCTTTCCCTTGACAATCAGACTGCTCCCCTTCTGTTCTATGGTCGAAAACCATTCTTCTTTCTGCTTAAAGGTCACATATTCCCGAATCACAATGTTTTCTCCTGTTCCTTCATACAGATAGACGTCATTGGAATTCATACGGTAATCGATATACAGGCTCTCAATCTCTGCTGCCGGTATTTCCCATTCTCCGGCAAGCTCATACTGCCGCCCGAATCCATGGTTAAAACCTGCTCCCGCGCGCGCACCTACACCCAGTACCACGCCCAGGAAAACTATCAGCCCACATAATATTGTAATTAAAACGATTTTTGCTGCTTTCATTTTAGGTTAATCCTTTCTGCATATGCCAATAACAAATACTATGGCAGTTTTCAGTTCTTCTGCCGCAGGCTGTAAATCAAGCTGCATACGGCTTCCACACAGGCGCCCATCAGAAAAATTACCCAGCTTATATGCCATGCGCCGCTTGAAAAGCTGAAGATAAAATACAGGATAACTACCACTGTCCATATAATAGTACTGATAGAACTTCTGACCGCCTTGTCCCGATTGCTTGAATGTTTGGCTTCCTTGTATTCCTCTACAAAGTCTTCCTTCTTTTTCCGGTAGTCAGGATACATATTTGCCGCATAAACCAACATACAAGTAGGCGCTATACAGACAACCCCCGCCAACAACAATCCTATCAGGGACCACTCAATATTGCGGGGACCTACTGCCATATCCTCTACTATCAGACCTCCCAGCAGCACGACACCCGCCAGAATATACAAACCCACTGCCACCGAAGTAAGTATCGCCTTTTTCTTCCTGTCTGCCTCCGACAGATTTAAGAGGTTTTTCTCTTCTAAGTCTTCAAACAATTCCGTAACATCTCCAATAGAGCCAATCACATTTTTATAGGCATCCTCCTCCGAGTAGCCGTCGCTTAAAAGGTCCTGATACTTTTCCATGCTGTTTTGCATCATTTCTTCCTTCAGTTCCATCGCCTTTCTCGTTTTGGGCGCATCCTCAAACAATTCGTCAAGATATTTCTTCACTCGCTCATTCATCATTATTTCACTCCTCCATATATGTTATTGTCGTAAATCACTTCAAAAGCTGGTCGATTATCGTCTTTGCTTCTTCCCACTCCCTTTTATAGCTTTGATACGCTTTTCTCCCATTTTCCGTAACCGCATAATAACGGCGGCGGGCACCCACAGTTTCATCACCCCAATAGGTGCGGATATAACCGGCCTGCTCCAGCCGTTTGAAAGCAGAATACAACGTCGCTTCTTTTAATTCATACCGATTCTCTGTTTTCTTCATGATATCCTTGTTGATTTGGTAGCCATAGCTGTCCTGCTCCAAAAGATGGGATAAAATAATGGCTTCCGTATGTCCCCGCAGAATGTCAGATGTAATTGACATATTCCTTCCTCCTCTCTTGGTGTATATAATAAATCAACATACCTCGCCTGTCAAGGTATATTTTTTTGTGAAATACTTCTTTTGGAAATTTACCGAAAATCTGCGCTATCAACCGCCCGGATTATCATCCATATTCCAATTTGAACGGTAATATTTTTTGCGGAATTCTCCCGGCGTGATTCCCGTGTATTTTTTAAATGTGCTGATAAAATGGCTGTGAGAATGAAAAGCAAGGTAATTGCCGATATCAACAGCCGTATAATCCGAATATTGCAGCATGTTCTTTGCCGCTTCCACTCTTTGCAGCGCAATATAGGTGCTGACAGTCTTCCCCGTCTCACTATGAAAGGTTCTTGACAGATGTGATACACTCAGAGAAACGTGCGCTGCAATATCCCTTTCGGAAATTTTCAAATGAAGATGGTCGTATATATAATCAATTGCCATAACGACTGGTCTGGAATAGCGTCTGTTCCGCTTCAGCCTGCTCATCTGGCTTGTAAAGTCATATACCGCCTCTCTGTGCAGTTTGTGAATTTCCTTTTCCCCCACACATTTGTCCACCCTCTGAATATACAGGTCGCTGAGTGTGTATGCCGTTTCCATTTCCATGCCGCCCTCCACACAAAATCGTGTTATCATGGCAGTCATAACAATAAAATGATACTTCATATTGCGTATGGAGTCCTCCGACAGCACACCTGACCCACCGGCTCCCAAAGGAAGCATAGCCTGCATAACTCTGTCAACCTCTCCGTTTTTTACATCATTATAAAATGCAAATTCCCGCTCAAACGGAGTATGCTTAAAAGCATGCTCCCTGTTTACAAAAGTTTTTTGCGTAAGTTCTTTTTCTGACTGCGGCATAAAATTTCCTCCTTCGTCGTCTGTAACCATGTTATAACAGCATTATATCCTTACTTTTTAAAAATAACAGCAAAATTTTGATATAAACAGCATTTTTTTGATATTCATATTATTTTTACATATGCTACAATTTTATCAAATCTTATCGCATGGAGGATATTGCAAGACAATGAAGGAATGGAAGAATTATCAAAAAGGGGTAAACCTCGGCGGCTGGCTTTCCCAGTGCTGCCATACAAAAGAACATTACGACAGTTTTATCCAAAAAGAAGATATTGAAAAAATCGCATCATGGGGCGTTGACCACGTGCGGCTGCCTATCGACTACAATCTGATTGAAGATGCAGATGGCAAAGAGCTGGAACAGGGTTACGGCTATATCGACAACGCATTGAACTGGTGTGGGGAAGCAGGGCTTAATCTTGTGCTTGACTTACACAAGACCGCGGGCTTTTCTTTTGACAAAGGCGAATGTGAAAACGGTTTTTTTGAAAGCCACGAACTGCAGGAAAGATTTTACCTTCTTTGGGAAAGACTGGCACAGCGCTACGCCTCCTATGGGGACAGAATCGCCTTTGAACTGCTCAATGAAGTTACAGAACAGCACTATAGCAGTAGTTGGAATGATATTATTCCGCATTGCATCAAGCGGATACGGGCATACGCCCCCGATACGATAATTGTTGTTGGTGGATACTGGAACAACAGTCCGGATGCCCTTCCGGATCTCGTAGCACCTTATGACGACAAAGTAGTGCTCTCCTTCCACTGTTATGATCCGCTTGACTTTACCCATCAAGGTGCCTACTGGGTAGAAGGTATGGATACCTCTTTCCGGATGCGTTTTCCGGAAACGGAAGTTACGCCATCCTATTTTGCAGAACGGTTTACAAGAGCTCTGGATACTGCCCAAAAATATGATGCAGCGCTTTACTGCGGAGAGTACGGCGTTATAGACAATGCAGAGCCACAGGACAGGCTTAAATGGTACAAGGTCATTAACAGCGCTTTTCAACAATTTGGTATTTCCCACTGTACATGGAGTTATAAGCAAATGGATTTCGGGCTTTCGGACGACTGTATGAGCTCCGTCATTGACGAACTTATTTCATATCTATAAGACATTTTTTGTTTACCTTGCAAACTGCCGGAGTCTGCTCCGGCAGTTCTTTTGGTATGTATCCATTTTATCAGCCAAAGACGCCTACTCTTCCTGCTTAATCAGATGTGTCATCACAAACTGTATCATCGGGCCGATTGCCACCACACAGATAAGCGTGCCGATACCGATGACGCCGCCACAGATAAATCCCAACACCAAATACAGTGCATCGACGCACGTTCTGACCAGTCCGTAAGGTTTCTTTGTCTTCTTCTCTATAGCAAGATAGAGTGCATCATTCGGCGCAACGCCAAGCTTCGCCGATTTTAAGATAGGAAACCCGAAAGACACTATCACACACGCCGCTGCAAATTCCAAAGCTATCATGAGAACAGAGGGATTTTGCGGCAGAATTTTCTCCAAAAGAAACGTCATACCGTTCAGAAAAAGACCTGCAAACACAACGGCAAGTACCATTCCTATCCGAAACTGAGAACGGTCAAGCCAAAATACAATCCCCAAAAGCACAAGTGTCAGAAGACAATTCCCCGCTCCTACACTGATGTGCAGCACTTTAGAAAATCCCTGTGTAAAGACGGTGAAAGAGTCAGAACCTATCCCCGCTATAAGAAATCCGGCAACCCCAAGCTGTATCAACGCCAGCCCCACAAAAAACTTTATCACCCTGACTAACATAATCTCATCCTCTTTTCAAACATCTCTTAAGAGCATAAGCTGTTTCTCTTTCATTTGCAAGTATTTTTCTTTCAAGGTTCATCGTATAATTACATCCTGCTCCTCAACAATTCTGATAAAGGCGCCGATATTTTCATCAGAATCAAACAATGACAAGGATGTGCTATCATGAAAAACATTCACCGCATCACAAGCGCCCTCCTTACTACAGGAAGCTACGCTATCACCCATATTCCCAATTGCTGTATGGTAAAAATACTGAGCCTTTTTACTCTTATCAAAATTTCCAGGAAGCGGCGGAATGAGAATCAGACTGCTAACAAGAAAGTGCTTGAGGCAGCATCTGCCGAAAAAAACGGATTCTTTTCTCCCAACCATTTTATAGAGAATCAAAATGAATGGGAAAGTGTCCGGTTCGGTCGGTCTACCATGAGATATTCCGGATGTGAAATTATGGCGATATACAATGCCCTGCTGGATTTAGGAAATAAAATGACTGCGCAGAGCATGGCGGAGCTTATCAGTGAATTTGAAAGAAAGGGGGCTGCGATACGCGGAAAATGGGGCTGCTCGCCCAAATCCATCTATAAATACCTCGTCCGCCGGGGATACCAGGTAACCATGACCACCAGCGCCAGTCCGGACACCATAAATGCTATCGGAGAAAACAGCCGTTCCATCATTATTACCGCATACAACGATCGGAATGATATCCGCAATATGATACACACCATCAGCATTACCAAAGATGACCTCGGAAACTATACCCTCCACAATGCCTACAAGTGGACAAATGGACGATATGCTGCATACAACGGAAACAACACCATAAAAAGCTTATGGGATGCCATCGGCGCCATGTCGCAGGGACAGGCGGCATCCATATGCGTCATCGGAATCAAGTAAGTCATCAAGTCAGAAGGATTATATTGACTTTTATCCCCGCATCCGCTACTCTATTTTGTAGAAATAAACACTGGAAAGGAAGGATTTTGAAATGGAAAAGATAGCAAGCTTCACCATAAACCATATAAAGCTGCAGCCGGGTATTTACGTTTCACGCAAAGACAAGGTCGGTGCAGAAACTCTCACCACCTTTGACCTGCGTATGACAAGCCCCAACGAAGAGCCCGTCATGAATAC
>CAMWLB010000049.1 GCA_947174985.1 uncultured Lachnospiraceae bacterium
CACCCCTCAAGATTGAGGGGCAGGGGAGTTGAATAGGCGAAGCCTATTTTTTATGAAGGAGGAATTGTGATGAAGAATTTTATTGAGGCGGCACAGTACGCATTTGCGGCGCTTGGCGGTGCGCTCGGCGCGGTCATGGGAGGCTTTGACGGCTTCCTCTATGGGCTGGTGGTATTCGTAGTGGTGGACTATGCCACAGGGCTTATGGCAGCGGCGGTGGAGAAACAGCTCTCCAGCGAGGTGGGATTTAAGGGCATCTTTAAGAAGGTGGTCATCTTCTGCCTTGTGGCAGTGGGGCATATCGTGGACACCCACATCATCGGGAACGGGAGCGTCCTGCGGACGGCGGTCATCTTCTTTTACCTTTCCAATGAGGGCATCTCTATTCTGGAGAATGCCGCGAGAATCGGGCTTCCCATCCCGGAGAAGCTGAAAGCCGTGCTGGAGCAGTTACGGGAGGAAAAAGGGGAATAATGGAACTTTTATTTTGAGGGCATCGGTGAAAAACTGGTGCCTTTTTTCATGTGCAGAAAGAGAGGGAAATGGAATGAATTTAATACAGAATTACCTTACGGAGTCCGGCTGCTATAAGGCAGGGAAACACATCACCGTGCAGGGGCTTATGATCCACTCGGTGGGATGCCCGCAGCCGAAAGCATCCGCATTTATGAACAACTGGAATAAGCAGGATGCAACCGCCTGTGTCCATGCCATCATTGAGCCGGGCGGGAATGTGTACCAGATCCTCCCGTGGGAACATCGGGGCTGGCACTGCGGAGGCGGCGCAAACAATACCCATATCGGTGTGGAGATGACGGAGCCTGCCACCATCAGATACACCAGCGGCGCGGCGTGGACGGAAACCGGGGACGGGGAGGACACGAAAGCCCATGTGCTTGCCACCTACAGATATGCCGTGGAGCTGTTTGCACATCTCTGTAAACAGTTCCATTTAGACCCACTTGCAGACGGTGTTATCATCAGCCACAACGAGGGGTGCAAAAGGGGCATTGCAAGCAACCACGGCGATGTGGAGCATCTGTGGTCTAAGTTCGGCCTTTCTATGGGGCAGTTCCGCAAAGATATCAAGGCGGCTATGGAGGGAAGCACAGCGGAGGATTCTCTTACCGCTATCATGGGAAAGGCAAAAGCCACAGCGGGACAGATGGCATCCTACCTGAAAAAGAAAAATCCATCCGTGGCACAGTCCGTATTGGATATGATCCCGCTGTACCTTTCGGAAGGGGAGGCAGAGGGCGTGAGGGGCGACATCGCTTTTGCGCAGTCCTGTTTGGAGACCGGGAATTTCACTTTCTCCGGCTCTGCGGTTAGCTTAAAGCAGAACAATTTCTGCGGCCTTGGGGTGACGCAGAAGGGCAAGACGGGGCTGTCCTTTGACACGCCGCAGCTCGGCATCCGGGCGCAGGTGCAGCACCTCAAAGCCTACGCCTCCACGGACGCCCTTGTGAATGGGAAGATTGATCCCCGTTTCCGTTATGTCACAAGGGGCTGTGTGCCTTATGCAGAGTGGCTTGGGCAGAAGGAGAACCCACAGGGGAAGGGATGGGCGGCAGGAGAAAAGTATGGGGAGAAGATACTCTCCATCCTGAAAGCCGTTATGGAAGAGGGGCAGGTGCAGTTCATGGAGAGTCTGACGCTTTCCGCACCTTATATGGTGCGCGTGGCGATCCCTGATTTAAATATCCGCAGAGGACCCGGAACGTGCTATGCAAAGATAGGAAAGTTCACAGGTGTTGGTATTTTCACCATCGTGGAGGAAACGGACGGGTGGGGCCTGCTCAAAGCCTATCAGGAAAAGAGGGACGGGTGGATATCGCTTGCCTTTACCACAAGGGTATAGGAAATGGAGGCAGTGATGCCTTTCTTTTTTTTGCGCATCAGCCGGGGGCTTCCCCGGCGGTACATACCATGTCGTTGGTATGAATCTGGGAAAGGACGGGCAACAGCTATGACGGCAGAAGAGATGGATGCGCTAATAGATGTGGATATACGGACAGTGGAGAAAGAAGCGCTGGCGGATATCAGGGAGGTGGAGGTTGACAGGGACCAGCCGCCTGATGAGAGGAGGAGAGCCTATCTGGAAGCGGTAGGGAACCCTTATGCAGTGCGTGTGGGCGGTATGAAGGTCAGGGTGCGGTTCACGGACGGCGGCATCCCTTTCCAGGAGGCTTTTGAAAATATGCTGCGGAATGTGTAAAAAAACAGTGGATTTTTTCGGGCGGAGGCGCTATGATTGTCTTGGGACAAGTTAGTGCATCCGCCTTTTTTGGTTCTGCAGGTGACCCTGACAGGAACTGAAAGGAGAGGAAGCACATGAAAAAACAAATCAAAAAAATCTATCATGCCGCCATCTATGTCCGGTTATCGAAGGAGGATGGCGATGTTGCCGTATCGTCAAAGACGGAGAGCAACAGCATATCGAACCAGAAAGAGCTCATCAGAAATTTCCTGAAAGACAAGAAGGACATCGTGGTGGTGTCGGAACGTGTGGATGACGGTTACAGCGGTTCCAGCTTTGAGCGGCCCGCCTTCAAGCTGATGCTGGAGGACATAAAGAAGGGCGCCGTGGACTGCGTCATCGTCAAGGACCTCTCACGCTTCGGGCGCGAGTACATTGATTCCGGCAGGTACATCGAGCGGCTGTTCCCTGCGATGGGAGTCCGCTTCATCGCCATCAATGACGGATACGACAGCCTTGACGGGAAGGATCAGTCAGATGAGATCATCATCCCATTCAAGAACTTAATAAATGACGCATACTGCCGGGATATCTCCGTGAAGATACGGAGCCATCTGGAAGTAAAGAGGAAGAACGGGGAGTTCATCGGCTCTTTTGCGCCGTATGGATACCAGAAGGACGAAGGATGCCGGAACAGGCTCGTGGTTGACCCGGTCGCGGCGGGCATCGTGAGGGACATCTTCCGCATGAAGCTGCACGGCATGAGCCAGGATGCCATCGCGGACAGGCTGAACGACATGGGTGTGCTGTCACCCATGGAATATAAGAATGCGTCAGGGAGCAGCTACCAGACCAGCTTCCGGACAGAGGAGAGGGCGCAGTGGAGCGCGGTCACCGTCCGGCGGATACTGGAGAATGAATGCTACATCGGGAACCTTGTGCAGGGCAGGCAGACCACCCCGAACCATAAGGTGAAGAAGCCTGTTGTGAAGCCGGAAGCGGAATGGGTGAGGATAGAGAAGAGCCATGAGCCGGTAGTATCGGACAGGGACTTCGCCATCGTCCAGAGGCTCCTTAAGATGGACACGAGGATGTCCCCGGAGCAGGCGGAGGTGTACCCGCTGGCGGGCATGGTGGTGTGTGCGGACTGCGGCGCGGCCATGGTGAGGAAGAACGTATGCGCCGGAGGGAAGAGATACCGGTATTATGTATGTTCAAGAAATAAGGAGACGAAAGAGTGTACGAGCCACAGGATCGCTGTGGAGAGGCTGGAGGAGGCGGTCCTGCACCTCCTGAAAGTGCAGGTCAGCAATGTCCTTGACCTGAAACAGGCCATGGAGAAGATTTCTGATATCCCCTTCCAAGAACTGGATATCAAGGAGCTGGAGAAACGGATCGAGCAGAAGGAAGCGGAGATTGCCCGGTGCAAAGAGCTCCGGAATATGCTCTATGAGGACATGAAGGACGGCATCGTCTCCAAAGAGGACTACATGGAGCTGCATGAGGCGTATACTAAGAGGCGCGACATGGCGGAGGAAGCGGTAAGGAAGATGGAGCAGGAGATCAAAGACATCCTTGCTTCCAACACGGACAAATACAGGTGGCTGGATTATTTTGCTGAACATCAGAACATTGATAAATTGACGAGGAATGTGGCGGTAGAGCTGATAGACAGGGTGAAGGTAGTGGACAGGGACACGATAGAGGTTGTTTTCAGCTTTGGGGACTGCTATAAGGAAATTCTGGGCAGTCTGGAACACGCAGGATGCACAGTGGTCTGTGACGGACAGGGCAGGATACGGTTCGAGTGGAAGGAGGCTGTGTGATATGGCAAGGAAGTCAAAGAAAGTGGATTTTGTGAATGTGAATGACCTGTCGCAGGCCGGCACTGCACCGGCTCCGGCAAAGGCTGTGTGCTATAAGGCAGGGCTGTATGCAAGGCTCTCCGAGGAAACGGAAGCGAACCGTGAGCGGGCGACGATAGGGACGCAGATGGACCTCCTGCGGAAGTTCGTGGAGGAGAGGGAAGACATGAGCATCGCCAAAGAGTATGCGGACATCTCCTGCACAGGCACAAACTTTGAGCGCCCCGCCTTTGAGGAGATGATGCAGGACATGAGGAACGGCGTTATCAACTGCATCATCGTGAAGGACCTGTCAAGGCTTGGCAGGAATTATGTGGAGACAGGGAATTATATAGAGAGGGTGTTCCCGTTCTTTGATGTGAGGTTTATCGCGGTGACGGACGGCTATGATTCGGAGAGGCCGGGTGAGGAACTGCTGATGCCGCTGAAAAACATGATCAATGAGATGTATGTGAAGGACCTGTCCAAGAAGATGAGATCAGCATACAGGGCAAAATGGGACAGCGGGGAGTTCTGCGCTGGAAAAGTGCCGTATGGATACCTGAAAGAAGGCAGGCACCTGATACCGGACCCAGAGACAAAGGATGTGGTTGCAAGGATATTCAGGAAGTTCCTTGCGGGGGATTCCATAAAAGCGATCAGCAGGACACTGTCAGGGGAAGTGGTGAACCCGTCTTCCTATAAGAAGATGAAAAGAGGGGGACAGCTTGGCGCAGATGACATGACGGCATGGAGGAGCGTCACAGTGAGGCATATCCTTACCAGTGAAGTGTATGCGGGGGATTATGTGCATAACAAGCAGAAACGCTCCAAAGTGGAATATGTCGGAAAAACAAAGCGGCCGGAGGAGGAATGGGTGGTCATCCGTGACACGCATGAACCGCTCGTCAGCAGGGAGGACTTCAACAAAGTGCAGGAGATGCTCAATAAGAACGTGGAAGAACACCACAGGACCCATGGCGGAAACGGCTTCAACCATGCACAGTTCAACCTGCTGGGCAGGAAGATCGTGTGTGCGGACTGTGGGAAGGTCATGGGCTTCCGTACAGAAAAGAATAACCACGCCAACATGACTTACAGGTGCAAGACTTATCTTGATACGGTCAGCCATGGCTGCACCAGCCACAAGGTATCAGCGGATGCGGTCAACAGGGCTGTATTTGATGCCATCAGGGAGCATATGAGACTCTGCGTGGATACAGAGGAAATGGTGAGGCGGACGAATACGAAAGCCGACAGCATCAAAAGGCATGATGCCTATGGGAAGGAAGCCGCACGGATCAGGAAAGAGCTGCAGAAGGCAACGGAGGTCAAGGCAGGGCTGTTCGAAGACTATAAGGACGGACTCATTGACGAAGAGCAGTATGCGGAGATCAGCGGGAAATATGCGGGGAAGGTGAAGGAATTGTCCGCAAGGCTGGGAGAGATGCTGGAGGCACAGGCGGAGTATTCCAGTGAGTACCGTGTCGATGGCGGCTGGAAAGCGGAAGTGGAGCGGTTCCTGAATGAGAAAAAACTGACGAAGGAAATGGCAGAGGCATTCGTGGATAAGGCCATGGTGCATGAGGACGGCAGCATCGAGGTACGCCTGAAATATGACAGGGAGCTGGAAGGTCTGTTGAGCCTTGGGGCAGGAAGGGAGGCGGTATAGATGGATAAGACAATGGTCGCGATCTACCTGCGCCTCTCCAACGAGGACAGGCATAAGGGGAAAGATGAGGACAGCATGAGCATCTCGGCGCAGAGGGCGCTCCTGACGAAGTATATAGAGGACCTGATGTGGGGGCAGGAGTACAGCATCACTGAGTTCTGCGATGATGGGTATTCCGGCACCGATTTCAACAGGCCGGGGGTGCAGGCACTGATCGGGGCGGCGAAAAATGGGAGCATCAACATGATAGTTGTCAAGGACTTCTCACGGTTCGGAAGGGACTATCTGGAAGTGGGGAGGTACCTTGAATATATCTTCCCGATCCTGCAGGTGCGGTTCGTGTCCCTGAATGACGGGTACGACAGCGCGGACGAAGCCGGGGCGACAGGCGGCATGGGCGTCGCCCTTAAGAACCTTGTCTATGCGATGTACAGCGCCGACCTGTCAAAGAAGATACGGTCCGCAAGGGACACGCGGGTGAGGAATGGCGAGTTCGTGGGGCAGTTCGCACCGTATGGTTATAGGAAGAACCCGGAGGACAAGCATGAGCTTCTGGTGGACGAAGATGCGGCGCGGGTGATACGAAGGATATTCCATATGGCGGCAGACGGTGTGAGCCATTCGGAGATAGCGAGGCGGCTCAATGAAGAAGGCATCCCAACGAGGTACCTTTACCACAGGCTCAAAGGCGATAATTTCCCGGACAGGCAGCCGCAGGTCAGGGTGAAGCGGTGGGAAGGCAGTGCGGTCAAGGATATCATCACGAATGAGACCTATCTGGGGACCCTGCTCTGGAACAGGGCAAAGTGCGGGATGGACACTGATAAGAAGGCGGTGAGACAGCCGAGGGAGAAATGGATCATTGTGGAAGACCAGCATGAGGCGCTTGTGACGAAGGAACTTTATGATAAGGCAAATGAGAACATCATCGGTCTTGACGTGAGCGGCAGGGCGGCAGGAAGGAAGACTCCCTTTTTTATCTGCGGCCACTGCGGGAAGACCCTGAAACACAGGAACCGGGCAAATGACAAGTATTTCTGCCGGGGCGGCACACAGCAGGTGGAAAATGACTGCCAGCAGGTGAATGTCAGGAAGAAGGAACTGGAGGATGCCGTGCTGGAGCAGGTGAGGGTGATGGCAGATATGCTGGCAGAGGAAAGGGATGCCTGCCGGAAAACGCATAAGGATGGCAGGAAGGCGGAACTTGAAACTGCGGTTTCTGATGCCACAAAGGAGATGTCACAGTGGAAGGGTGCAAAGGTACATCTGTATGAGCAGTATAAGACCGGGGAGATCAGCAGGGAAGATTATAAGGAGCAGATTGAGAGGGGCAGGGCGCGTATGGAGGAACTGGAGCAGTCCAGACATGAGGCGCAGATGGAACTTGACCGTATGCAGGAGATGGCCGGCTCTGAGGAGGTAACGGATGAAGAACTGGCAGGGCTTTCCGTGCTGGAGACCTTTGATGTGGACAGGCTGAAAGCATTGATTGAGAAGGTGGTTGTGTATAGCGGGGATGCCATAGAGATCGTGTGGAAAGTGCGGAATCCGTTTGACAGTGAAGTTTCTGTATGAAATACAGTTCCAATTTTGAAGGAGCAGTGGTAAAATATGAGCCATGGGCAGTGATGCCTGTGGCTCAAAAAATTTTTAGGCAATGATATACGGAAAGAAAATATGGGGTTAGATGGATGAATAGGTCTGAATTTAATAGATTTAAGAGAAAAGTATTTCTAAGCTATACTTTTAAAGATTATGAGAAAATTGCTTTGGTCAATTCAAAGTTAGGAGACCTTGGTTTTGATGTGTTTACGAACTTTGATTCAGCAAATATAGGAGACAATATAGTCAGAAATTTCAATAAACAAATAGACGAGTGTGATTGTTTTGTGTTTGTTGTAGCAGAAAAAAACCGAGAGATGTCTATTGAAGAATATGATCTTGCACTAAAAAGGGGAAAACCTATATTTGTTTTTATAAAAAGTGAATTGTTTAACGGAGAGATTGCTAAACGGTTTGGTAATAGACTGGTAGTTTTATGGGATGATGAAAATGAACTGGTTTATCGCATTATAGAAGAAATTTCCAGATATGTATATAGATATCCTCTTAGAGGGTATCAATTTGAATATATTGTAGAAAAAATTTTTAAGGAATATGGTTGTTTGACTAAAATGTCAAATAGCAATGAGAGCTATGATATTTTAGCAGAAAAAGAAGAATCGAAATTTTATATTGAAGTTAAAGCAGTTAGACAGAGGGTAATAAGCGCATCTGCGATTGCCAAGGTATTGATATCTGCATCTATATTGGAAGATACATATAATTCAAAATATATATTGGTAGTAGCAAATGAGTTATCTTCCCAAGCATGGGAAGTGTTAGAAGATAAAAAGGAAATTTTGGTTGTAGATATTAGGAATTTGTTGTATATAGTGCAGTATGATGAAGTTTTAAAATCCCAACTGCTGTCAATTTTGGAGTATTCGACTGAGGATATTGAACCCAAAGAGCCTATAGAGTTATTGAAACTGGTGGAGACGGAGCATCAGAATAAAAGTAAAAGTGTTGCTGATGATGGAAAGCCAACTGATAATGAAATTATTGAGAATTTGATAGAAGAGATACAAGGCTGGGAACCGAAGTCGAGAAAAAGTTCTGAATATGAAAAATTATGTACCAAAGTTTTAAATATTCTTTTTGCGTCAGATTTAGCACTGTGGAGTGAGCAGCAAAAATCGAATGAGGATTTGTATAGGTTTGATCTAATATGTAAAATCAAAGATGGCCTACAAGAGGCTTTTTGGAAATTTATTGAAGAGTATTTTCGGTCTAAGTATATTATTTTTGAATTTAAGAATTATTCAGATATGATAACACAAAAAGAAATATACACTACAGATAAGTATTTATATGCGAAAGCCCTCAGATGTGTTGCGATAATAATTTCATGCTATGGGGAAGACAAAAATGCAAAAAAAGCGATAAAGGGGACATTGAGGGAAAATGGGAAACTGATTATTAGTATTTCAAATACGGATTTGATAGAACTGTTGAATGTGAAACTACAAGGTGGCTCTCCGGCAGATTATCTTTATAACAGGTTGGATACCATGCTTATAGAGTTGGACAAATAGACGCAAATAATTGGTTAAAATTTTTTGTCCCTTACTTGACACGAGCAGACTTCTACTTGTTCCACAATGTATGTGAAATGAATATTGATGCCTACCTGGATGAAAAATACGGTATCTTTGATTATTTGATGAAACAAAAAGAAAATGGCCGTATCCGTCATCTTGGATTTTCTGCCCATGGCAGCTATGATGTGATGAAACGTTTTCTGGAAGCCTATGGTGCCCATATGGAATTTTGTCAGATTCAGCTAAACTGGCTGGACTGGACCTTTCAGGATGCCAGGGCAAAAGTGGAGCTGTTAAAGGAATATCACATTCCGGTCTGGGTCATGGAACCTCTTAGAGGTGGACGTCTTGCAGCGCTTCCGGATGAGACGGCTGCAAAGCTGAAAGCATTCCGGCCCAAAGAAGGCATACCCGCATGGGCATTCCGGTTTCTTCAGACGATTCCGGAGGTAACAGTAGTGCTTTCCGGTATGTCCAACTTTGAGCAGCTGGAAGAGAATATACATACCTTTGAAACGGATCAGCCTTTGAACAGTACGGAGATGGATGCTTTGCTGGGAATTGCTGATGAGATGGTTAAGAGAATCGTCCTTCCATGTACTGCCTGCCATTATTGCGTAAGTCATTGTCCAAAAGGACTTGATATTCCTGCATTGCTTGAATTGTATAATGAGCATTGCTTTACCGGCGGCGGATTTATCGCACCTATGGCATTAATGGCTATAGCAGAAGATAAGCATCCAAGTGCCTGCGTAGGCTGTAAAAGCTGTGAGGCTGTATGCCCACAGCAGATTAAGATTTCGGAGGCAATGGTGGATTTTCATAAGCAGTTAAATGGTTAAGCAGAAGATTCCTTTATTTCTCTATATATGAATCCAGTATGACAAATAAATACCGCAGCTACTTGACATAACAAAGTAGCTGTGGTATTTTTATGGCAAGCTACTTGACATTACACAGTAGTATGAAAGGATGATATATCATGGATGATACACAGCTGTTAAAAGGTATTTTAGAAGGCTGCGTTCTTGGGATAATTCAAAAAGGAGAAACATACGGATATGCGATTTTGTCAGAGCTTGAAAAGGCCGGATTTGATGAAGTGGGCGAAGGGACCTTGTATCCGGTACTTACAAGACTTGATAAAAAAGGATTTATTTCCTGCAGAAAAGCAAAGTCTCCCTTAGGACCTGTCAGAAAATATTATTCCATAACAGAGGAAGGATTTCAAAAACTGGAAGCATTTAAGGAAAACTATATGAAGGTAACCAGCAGTGCAAACCGCATTATATGTTTTGAGGAAGGAGAAAGTTGATATGAATTATAAGGCAATGGAGAATAAACTGACAGGGAAATACAGAGAGGTATTTGAAAAAGCAGAGCTTTATGGCATTGTGAAAAATATTGATTCAAAGGTACAGGATGAAATGATGATGGATCTGTTGGATCTTCTTCTTTCCGCACAGGAAGATCATAAGCCTGTTGAAAAAATCATCGGAACCGATATGGAAGCCTTTTGTAAGAGTTATTACCAGCAGTATAGCCTGAAGGAAAGGGCAAGACATCTTCCAAAAAGAATCTATGGGCTGGCAAAGCTTGTGCTGTCGCTGCAGGCATTGGAGATTTTGTTCCTGCAAGAGGAGAAAATTTCCTTTTTACAGGTAGAATCAGATATTGCACCCTATGTCATAGGATTGGGGATAGGAATGATATTTCTTTTTCTTATAGATGTGTTTTTTCGCCCAATCATTTTTAAATCCAATAAGCTCAATAACAACAGAATATACAGCATGCTACTAGTTTTGTTTGCCGCTGCTGTAATAGGAGCAGTTGTTATCACGGATAAGATGCCGGTTGCAATTGAAATTAAGTCCTATTCCATCCTTATAGGCACTTCCCTATATATTATCATATATTTATTGGTGAGAAGTATATATAGATATAAAAAATATGGAACGATCCGCAAGCTGAAGAATATAGAGAATGAATATGAAAACTCCTCTGTGTTATCTTCCATAGGAGCGTCCATAGATAGCAATTTGCCAAAAGAGCTGGCAAAGAGATATGAGAACATCAATAAAAAACGAAAAAAAAGAGGAAAGCAGGAAATCACACCGGAGGAATATATGGAATTATTAAGGGATGAAACAAGGAAGCTTTCCAATACAAAAGGGATCATGATATTTTATATCATTTTTACAGCAGCCATCATTATGATTACTGCCTTCACGAGCGAACCGGCAGATGCCCTGATATTTGCAGTGATTATCTGTACAATCGAGTATTCCGTTTACAAGATGTGTAAAAAAGCAAATGCGGGAATTGTAAAAGCCCGTCAAAAGGTATTTGATCATTGTGAAGAAGAGGAAAAGAATATTATAGAATATGCGAAGGAGAATTCATAGAGACGTATCTGTATTTTTATAATAAATGCTTTGGAAAGACATCAGTAAGTAATCGTTATTTATAAGGAGCTCTTGAGCTTGCAACATATGCGGGCTTGAGGTTCCTTCATTTTTTGAAAAATAATGTCGTAGGAGAATAAAAAACACATATGAACTAATATCAAAGTTTATTCATCATGAGAAAATGTCAAAATTAGTAAAAAATAAATGTTAATTGAATGAAAATTCAATCAAAAATACATTGACAATCCCCCACCAAAACATATATAATACCCACATATCAACGAGAGAGGTGAAAAGATGAGGAAATAATCTACTTTTGAAAGCATGAAACCCATTGTATGCAGCATTTTACTGCTGTCTATTCATGTTGCCAAAAGTGGATTATGTTCTCATAACCTCTCTTTTTTGTGCAAAAATTTTAGTATCTGAAAATAAAAAAATTAGAGAGACAGAGCATACAATCCGGAATCGTTTGGCAGCAAATGGTTCTTTTTTCTTTTAAAAGTAGAAAGAACCGGACAAATTAGGAGGATTCGTATGGCTCAAATCAATGTAAATAACTTAACCTTCTATTATGAAGGAAGCTTTGATAATATTTTTGAAAATGTCTCATTTTCCATAGATACCGATTGGAAGCTGGGATTTATAGGGAGAAACGGAAAAGGAAAAACCACATTTTTGAACTTATTACTGGGAAAATATGAATATAAAGGAACCATCACCACATCCACAGTATTTGATTATTTTCCCTATCAGCTATCAAAAGCAGATGAGAAAGGATGTGCAGCCGACTTTATGGAACAAGTAAAACCAGGCTGTGAATCATGGAGAGTTTTTTGTGAGCTTGACAAGCTTAAAATGGATGGAGAGGTATTGTATCGTCCCTTTGAAACTCTTAGCCACGGGGAACGTACCAAAGTGATGTTAGCAATATTATTTTCCAGCGACAATGATTTTCTGCTGGTGGATGAACCTACCAACCATTTAGATAAGGAATCCAGGGAAATCATAAAAACATATCTTGCTCAGAAGAAAGGGTTCATTCTTGTGTCCCATGACAGGGATCTATTGGATGCCTGCATAGACCATGTTTTAGTGCTCAATCGCCATTCTATTGAGGTCCAAAACGGAAATTTCTCCAGCTGGTGGGAAAATAAGAGCAGAAAGGATGCCTTTGCCCAAAAGGAAAATGAAAAGCATAAAAAAGAAATTGAATCATTAAAGACGGCGGCACTGCGCACACAACAATGGGCAGAGAAAAGCGAACAGTCAAAAATAGGCTTTGACCCCATAAAGGAGCATGACCGGAGCATAGCTGCAAGGGCATATATCGGGGCAAAGACGAAAAAAATGCAAAGCCGTGTAAAACAAATGGAAAACCGGATCAATAAAGAGATTATGGAAAAAGAAGGACTTTTGCAGGATATAGAAAATCCCGTGGATTTAAAAATCTTTCCGTTAAAACACCATAAAAAAGTATTATGTTCCATAATAGAATATGGATTGGGCTATGACTCTTCAAAAGAATATATTTTTGAAGACCTGACCATGGAAATTCGCCGGGATGAAAGGGTAGTTTTAAGCGGAAAGAACGGATGCGGAAAATCCAGTCTGATAAAAGCCGTTTTAAAACATGCGTCTGGTAATGAGGCTGTCCAAACCAGTCATATTATAGAAAAAGGAAGAATGGAAACTGCAGCAGGACTAATCATATCCTATATAAATCAGGACACCTCTTTTTTAAGCGGAAGCATTTCAAAATTCTGCAAGGAAAGAAATCTGGAAGAAAGCCTGTTTTGCGCAATTCTCAGACAACTGGATTTTGAACGGGTACAGTTTGCAAAAAATATTGAAGAGCTTTCGGAAGGACAGAAAAAGAAAATTCTCATCGCAGCAAGCTTATTGACGCCTGCCCATTTATACATTTGGGATGAACCGCTAAATTATATTGATATATTTTCCAGAATGCAGATTGAAAAACTGATTCTGGAATATAAGCCTACGATGTTGATTGTTGAACATGATGTGAAATTTCGTGAAAGGATAGGGACGAAAGAAGTTGAGATTAAAAAAATATAGGGGTTTTGGCTGAGGGGACGCAACAGAGGGAGGAGAGCGGATTCCATGCGGTGTTTTTGATGACAGGTTTCCTAAACAGCCTGAGGAAGTTGTGGCAGCCGTTCGGGTCGGCATATAGCGGCATCCGTGCCGCAATATGCCTAAAATGTGTGCCGGGCATGGCACTAATCTTACTGGTGAAA
>CAMWLB010000050.1 GCA_947174985.1 uncultured Lachnospiraceae bacterium
CAAATGACAAATTTGGTTATGTCAAAACCTTTGTGATGATAAAATATTAGGTATTGATTTTTTTCGGAATAGTGGTGGAACAACTTATATTGTAAACGGTGAGGAACAAAAATTCTTCTTAAAAATCGCGGGTAAAGCTTTTCAGGATAATATTCGGCAATCTGTAGATATTGTACGTTATCTTTCCTCAAAAGGCTTTCCGGTTCCTGCTATTATTGAAACAAAATCGGGGATGTCGATATTGGGAATTCATGATGAAGGGCAGGAATACCTGCTTGTTTTATATGAATATATTGATGGGAAAGAGCCTGACCTCTGCGCGTGCGGCGAGAAGGTAGGCGAATTGGTTGGGCGACTTCATAAATTACTTCTTGATTACAAAGGTACATTAGTAGAACGAGGTTATCGATTTTTTGTTGAACGTTATGTTGAAATACTGAGAAAAAAGAATTATCCGCTTGTAGATGTTTATGCTGATCTCGGAGCAAAATTTTGGGAGCGTGTCAAAGATTGTCCGATAAGTGTCTGCCACGGCGATTTGCATCGAGGAAATTTGTTGGAAACGGCAGACGGCAGGATCTATCTGCTCGATTTTGATACCATTTGTGTTGCACCACGTATGTTTGATGTGATGGTTATGTGCGATATGACAGACTATTTTAATTTACAGATTGCCGGCATCAGGACGACAAGAGCGGTTTACAAAAAATTTTTAGCAGGCTATGCTCATCATATTAATTTGACAGAAGAGGAGCTGGCTACTTTCAATGATTGGATAGTTATTCGCCATTTTCAGCTACAGGCAACCATTGTTGAGATGTTTGGTATGGATTGTATCGATAATAATTTTGTTGACAAACAGCTACAGTGGATTAAAAGCTGGGAAGAGCGGGAAACAGGGTAGAGACTCCCTGCATTATAGCTTACGAGCTCTATCAATATACATTTATTTCTCCCTCATAGTTTTTTGCTTTTTTCAACAAAGGTCCTTTCGCTCCCATTGTAAAAGCAATGTCACTGCTTCGAATAGATAATAATTCCATTCCACTTTTTAAGTCGAGAAAGTTCATCATTTCCCGATTTAACTCAATGATACCATTCTCTGAAATGTTTACCCAGCAATATGACCGTCCTTTGTATTTGATAAATTCGCCTTCGGTGGTCTGATAATTCTGTAAAGACGGATTATCAGTAAGAATATGTCTTAATTTTGACGATTCTAGCAGTCCTTTCCGTGTTACACAAAATCCACCGGTGATTTTGCTTCCAGTAAAAAGATAGACCTTTCCCTCGGCGGCAGCATTATACTCTGTGACTGCCTGTGTTGGAAGTTGTACTGTTAAATCGTCCCGTATCCGTGATTTTCCGAAAATAAATTTACCGCCCTTGTTCATCTGTGGCATATATTATTAACTCCTTTTCTTGAAATTAGAAGTCCACTATACCACAAGAAAATTGAAATGTCACTAAGGCTTTCTAAAGTGTTTTCCCGCAAAGTATTCATATCCAGCAATGCTATGAGCCGTTATTGTCTGGCACAAGCAAAATGAAACTAAGCCGCACCCTCCCAAACATCAAAGGGTGCGGCTTTTTTCCTTTGTCATCTCACAATCATTCTTCGCTCTTGTCTATGGGAAACAGACCGTCTTGGCGAAGTTCATAAACCTTATCGCAGACTTCATTCAGATATTTTCTGTCATGTGACACGCTGATAATAGCGCCTCCAAAATGAAGAAGGGCGGCTCTGACAACAGGGCTTGAAAGGGGGCTGAAATTTCGGGTAGGTTCGTCAAGCAGCAGTACGTCCGCTCCGCGCAGCACCATGTCGAGAAACAGTATCTTTGCTTTCTGCCCGCCGCTGAGACTGCCGATTTTGCCGGTCATTTCCTCATGGGTAAACTTCATGCCTCCCATATAGGTTCTGGCTCTGGTCACTTCTGCCTTTGTGTAATTTTCAGCGAGATGCTGGATGGGCGTTTTGGCGAAGTCCAGCGCTTCCGCGTAATTCTGCGGCATAAAAGCAGCGGTTATATCATTCCGGTATCGGAGCTCATTCCACAACAGGGAGAGGAGTGTTGACTTGCCGGCGCCATTCCGCCCGACTATGCCGATGTGTTCACTTCCTAAAACGCGGAGACGAAGATTTCGTGATAAAATCCTTTCTCCGACACAGAGCTTGTCAGATGAAAAATCAAGCACGGTTTTGCCGGAGGGAAGGTGGATTGCCTCGTCAAATTTTGCCAGAATTGCTTCTTCTTCCTGCGGAAAATCCTGAAAGTTTTCTTTTTCCCGCTCAAAACGCCTGCCCATGGAAAGTACGGTGTGCATTTTCTTTTTTAACAGCCTTCCAGCGCCCGGATTCTGCCTTGAAATGACTTCCTGCTCGTGGTCAACGCGATTATAAATTTGCTGCCATTTTTCCATTTGTTTCGCATAGTCGTCCCGCTGTTTTTGCGCTACCTGCTCCTGATGTGCAAAGGTGCTGCGCCGGCGTGACAGGTACTCGCGGTAAGGGCAGCGCGCGACAGAAATACGGCATTTGGTTTTACGGACAATCTGCTCCATGTGCACAATCACATTCGCCGTATTTTCAATGAGGGTCTCATCATGTGAAATATAAAGGATGGGAAGCCTGCTGTCCGCAATAAAAGCTTCCAGCCACTGCAATGTGGGAATATCCAAATCATTCGTGGGCTCGTCAAGAAGCAGGATATCCGGTTCCTCCATGAGCAGCCGCGCAAGCTGCACCTTCACTTTTTCGCCGCCGGAAAGAGTGCCGAGCTTCTGGTCGGACAGAATAAAATCAATGGATAATCCCAGCTTAGCCAGAATATCCGTGTGCATGTAATAAGCAGAGTCTTCGAAATATTCTGACAGCGAGAGGGCGGCACAGCTTTCTTCCATGGTTTGCGGCAGATAAGCCATTTTATCTTTTGTAATGACGTCACCGGAGCAATGGCAGTACTCTTCTATGAGTTTCTGTCCGTAAATAAATTTTAAAAGAGTGGATTTGCCGTTGCCTTCTTCCCCGATGATGACAGCTTTGTCACCGCGGTTTAGCGTAAATGAAAAATGATCCACAATGTATCTTTCATCGCTTTTGAGACTGATAGTTATATTTTTAAGTTCTAACATAAAACACCTCCAGACAAAAAATAGTTCCGTTTCCGACAGCGAATCATGGCTTATCGAAAAGGGAACCACCTATTGCGCGCATGGAGATATCCAGGTAAAAATGCGGACATAAAAATAGCGCAGCAAATGATAATAACTGAAAAACAGCAGGCAACCCAAATTTCAACAGCAAAACAAGCCTAGTATGCACAAAGCACACTTATAGGCATAATGATTCACTATCTTGCAAATTTGAATTACTTACTGCTCATTGCCACACCTCTCTCACAAATTGATGGTGTCATTTTATCATACGTGTAACAGCCCGTCAAGAATGAAACTCTGATTTTTAAGTTTTTTAGTATGTCTATTGACTTTTAGGGTTGCTTAAGTCATAATTAATAAATGTATGAGATTTTGAATAGGAATAAACTTTAAGTGGATTAAAAGGGGGGGAAATTATATATTGGTGAACATGGAGGAAAAATGTCAGATACAAAAGATACTAATTCAATCAATGGAACAATAGATATTCTAAAAATTATAATGGCTTTATTGGTAGTTGGAATACATACTGAGCCATTTGGCTTTAATATATGGTTAGATAGAGGCTTTGGAATAGTGACTAGACTGTGTGTCCCTTTCTTTTTTGTCACAAGTGCTTATTTTTATTGGGTAAAGGAGAAAGGAGCACTCCATTATCTGAAAAGAATTCTGCTGTTGTATGTTATATGGTCGCTCATATATCTTCCGTTTGATATTCTTGGTTTATCTCAAATGTCTATTGGGCAAGTATTAAATAAGTATTTTTGGATTGGGAATGGGCATGCTTTGTGGTATCTTTGTGGCAGTGTAATAGGATTTACAATCACATATTTGTTACTAAAGATATTAAAAGCTAGGGCTGTTCTAATGATAGCGTATGTTTGTTTAATTATCGGATGCCTAAAATCAACTTGGGCGCCGCTGCTTGAACACGTATTTTCAGTTAAGGTTAGTGACTGGCTGGGGAGCCGTAATGGATTGTTCTATGCATTTCCGTACATTGCATTAGGTATGGTAGTGGCTAAAAGTCCAAAAGAAAAGGTAAACAGAAAGATAAAATTTTTTGTTGTGGGTTTTGCGATTTCATTAATTGCATTGGCAGTAGAAAGCGCTATATTTGTTCTTATTTTTAATACGCCATCAACGATAATTTGGTTGTCTGTATTTCCGTGTACCTATTTTTTATTTATGATCGGCAAAAGTATTGACATTCTGTTAGATAAAAAGCAGACATTGTTTATAAGAAAACTAAGTACATTGATATATGTAAGCCAATATTTATTTATTCCATTTATTAGTAAATATGTAACCACGTTTGCTCTTTTCATTTTGGTTGTGGTATCTACTGTTATTTTTGGTTGTGTAATTATCAAATTGAGTGAATGTAGACAATTGAAGTGGCTTAAATATTTGTACTAAAGAGATATTAAACAGTGTATTCTTTGATTGCCTATGTCTGAAGTTACACTTTCGCATGGATTTATGTATAAGTAGTTCCGTTTAAGTTATGATTCGGGTCGTGGAAGGAAATAACAGTATGCACTCATTCGAGGATAAGAGTATGGAAAAATCAGTATTTATGTGTTATCATATAAAGGCAAAGATAAAAACACAACGCAGGGTAATCCTGCAGAACCGGTAGGTAGTCCGGTCACACCGTCTCGGTGTAAGTAACCCTCCCTCCTTAGGGTCGTCCGTTCTTTGTTCATTGCAAATGACTGAGATTCAGTCCGGCGGTAGCAATTGATGCAAAAGAGGCTGGCCGCAATCCGAAACGGGTGCAGCGGGAAGTGCGCAAATAGGTACAGAAAGCCGGAATAGGCACAAAATCGCAGCAGGCATTGAAGTTGCAGCAGGAGCAGATGAAAACCGAACGCAAAACTATAAGCAGGGAACAGCGGGAAGCAGAGAAAGAGCGGCGGTTTTCGTTAAAACAGCAGAAAAAGAAGGAGAAGCATAAGGGCAGGTAATGCTACCGCTGACCAATATGCGATATATAAATGGCTGGGTTGAAAGGTTAGTCCTCCGCCGTAAGGTGGAGGACTTTTTATATAGAAAATAGTTGTCGGAATCGAAGGATTTAAATATAATGGCAGTACGAAGAAAAATACGCTATAATGGCGGTAGATGATATATTATGCGCATAAGAGAGGTGAGCATAAGATGATGACAAACCAAGATATCCTGCAAATTGCAATGGAACAATCAGCGGCAGATATTAATTGTAAGGTGTCGGATTTTCTTTGCACCAATCATGTTATTGTGAGGTCCGGTGTGGGGGCGGGCGCACGAAAATACTACAAGGAACCGATTGCCTGCAATCTGGTTTCTTATGGAAATAATATCGTAGCATCCGTGCGGGATGAATACAGGGAAATCATAGAAGAGTACATAAAAAGATACGAGCTCTATCACTGCTTTGAAACGCCCAACATGCATTGGCTTGATGAGAGGCTTTCAGAAAAGGGGCAGAAAATATGTTTTATGGCGGAATATTTTTTGCCGGATGTTGAGAAGTTACATGTTTTGTCTTGTGGGTATGAAGTGAAACTATTACAGCAGTCTGATTTTGCGGAATTGTACCGACCGGAGTGGAGCAATGCTTTGTGTGAGGATAGAAAAGAATTGGACGTGTTGGGTGCCGGAGCATATGATTGCGGCAGACTTGTCGGTCTGGCAGGCTGTTCGGCTGACTGCGATACCATGTGGCAGATAGGCATCGATGTGCTGCCGGAATACAGAAGACAGGGGATTGCGGCTGCGCTGACCAGCACCTTAGGTGTGGAAATCCTAAAGAGAGGAAAAGTTCCTTTTTATTGTTCGGCGTGGTCAAATATCAAATCTGTGCGCAATGCAATAAAAAGCGGGTTTATTCCGGCATGGGTAGAAATGACGGCAAAACCCCGGCATATTGTGGATGAAATGAATATAAGGAGATGATTTGTAATATGGTTTTTGTGGTGATAGTCGGAATTGCGTTACTCGTTATTGTTGCGATAAATATTCTTCCTATGTGTTCCATGCATCCGCTGCCCAGCGGGAAAATAGAGGGGACGGATATGATAGCGGTTAAAAACCGAATCAATAATTTATTTTTCATACCGTCAGGAGAAGACTGGATTGTAATAGATGCGGGTTCTGATGCGAAAGCGGTAAAACAGGAAATGGAGTTAATGGCAATAGACGGGCAAAGAGTAAAGAGTGTTTTTCTAACGCATACAGATTATGACCATGTGGCGTCCGTTGTATTGTTTCCAAATGCTGCAATATACATGAGCGGGCAGGAAAAACAGATGATAGATGGCAGCGTATGCAGGCAGCTTTTAAAGAAAAACAGTCTTCCCGCATTGGGTGATTCTAATAAAATAATATATTTGCAGGACAATGAGGTTATAGATTTCGGGGAGCACAAGGTGCGCATTATTTGGGCGGCCGGTCATACAAAAGGTTCTGCCATGTATGCGGTTGATGAAAAATATTTATTTACCGGTGATGCATTTAAAGCGAGAGACGGACATATTGCGGTCCACCCATATACGATGGATAGAAAGCAGGCACAGGAGACTATTTACGGCATCAAAGGCGAATTGCACAAGTATGAAAAGGTATTTACGGCACACTATGGGGTTATCAGTGTATATGGCGATTAAAGGAGGGCACTTGTATGGAGCAGATACGTTTGACGGATCTTTTTGATATGGAGACACTTCAGCGGCTGCAGGACACTTTTTCTTCCGCATTGGGTATCTCGACAGGGATTTCCGATGAGAATGGAGTGGCACTGACAAACCATGTTTCTAACTGCGAGTTTTGCAGTAAATATACAAAGGGGTCCGAAGAGGGTTTAAAAAGATGCCAGCTTTGCGATAAGCATGGTGCAGAACAGGCGATGGAAAGCGGAGGAATGAAGCTGTATACCTGCCATGCGGGTCTGACGGACTATGCAGTGCCGATCATAGTGGAGGGGAAGTGTATAGGAAGCATTTTAGGCGGGCAGGTTCTGCAAGAGCCTTTACCTGAGGAAAAGGTCAGGGCGTACGCGGAGGAATTGGGCATTTCACCGGAAGAATATGTGGCTGCCGCAAAGAAAATTCCGATTGTTTCCAAAGAGAAATTAGAGAGTACTTTAAAATTTCTGCATAACATGGTGGACTTACTCTTTAAAATGGCATATGAACGGTATAAAACCATGCAGATGAGCAGTGAAATAGAGAGAGAAGCCAATATGAAGTCGGATTTTCTGGCGAACATGAGTCATGAGATTCGAACTCCTATGAATGCGGTCATCGGTATGGCGGAGATGGCGCTGAGGGAGGAACTGCCAACTCCTGCCAGAAGGTATATCAAGCAGATAATGGCTTCCGGAAAGACTCTGCTTGCCATCATCAATGATATTCTTGACTTTTCCAAGATTGAATCGGGGAAGATGGACATCAATCTGGCAGAGTATGAACCGTTTTCCATTGTGAAAGATATTGCCGACGTCATTATGACCAGAATCGGAGATAAGAAACTGGAGCTGTTGGTGGATGTGGCGCCGGACATTCCGAGACAGTTGATGGGAGACAGCATCCGCATCCGGCAGATTATTATGAATCTGGCGAACAACGCAGTAAAGTTTACAAAAACGGGGTATGTTTATCTTTCAATCGGGTATGAGAGGATATCAGACCGTAGAATCATGTTAAAAGTTATGGTCGAAGACACGGGAATCGGAATTAAAAAAGAGGATATGGGAAAGCTGTTCCAGTCTTTCCAGCAGTTAGACAGTAAGAGAAATCGTAACGTTGAGGGAACCGGCCTTGGTCTTGCTATTTCAGAGCAGTTGGTTACATTGATGAACGGGCGTATATGGGTAGAGAGTGAATATGAGAAAGGAAGCCGTTTTTCTTTTGAGATTCCCCAGCTCGTGATAGATGATACGCCTTCGGTAGAAATCAAGGAGGAGACTTCAACGGTAGTGGGAGTTTTCTGCACCAATAAGTATATGCGGGCCAATATGAAAAAAATGCTGGAGCAACTGCATGTGGAGTGTCTGCTGGTGCAGGAGAGGGAGGATTTAAAGCTCTTAGAGGAGAGAAATGCCGAGTTTTTCTTTATTGAACTGGAAGACAATAGTTATGCATCCGTTACATATGATTATATGATATCGCATCCTCGTATGACGGGGGTCTGGGTAACCAGATTTGGCGAAAAGATAAAACCATTTCAGGAAAACGTGATAGCAGTTCCTAAACCGCTTCACATTATGTCACTTTCTCAAATTCTGGCGCATGAAGATTTGTATGGCGGAGAGGATGATTCGGAGGAAAACTTTGAATTTATTGCACCGGAGGCGGAAATTCTCGTCGTGGATGACAATATGCCGAATCTCATGGTAGCTGAAGGAATACTGGCGCCTCTGCAGATGAAGGTTGACAAAGCATCCAGCGGAAAGCAGGCGCTTGCCATGATAGAAAGGAAGCATTATGATTTGATATTTATGGACCATATGATGCCGGAGCTGGATGGAATAGAGACAACACGTATTATCCGCCGTTTCCACGAAGACTATAATGATGTTCCCATTATTGCGTTGACTGCGAATGTGATGGAAGAGTCACAGGCAATGTTTCTGGTGGAAGGCATGAATGACTTCGTGGCAAAGCCGATAGAGCTGAAGGTCATCGTATCCAAGATTAGGCAATGGCTGCCGGCGGAAAAGATACAGAGGATTGAGGGAGACGGAGAGAAGAAAGAGCGGCAGCAGGAGAGACTGAAACATGTTGCGGAGCAGATCAGTATTCCGAAGCTGGATGTATCATCGGCTATGAGACTTGCAGGAAGTGAGGAACTGTTCTGGCAGATTCTGAGAGAGTATGCCAGAAGTATTCCGAAGAAGACAAAGCTGATACAGCAGTATTTTGCCGAAAAGAACTGGAAAAACTATACCATTGAAGCACATGCACTGAAAAGCTTTTCCAAGCAGGCGGGGGCGTTGGAATTGTCAGAGCTGGCGGCCGCGATGGAGAAGGCTGGCAACGAATACGACATAAAATTTATTCTTGCACATCATGAAGAGATGCTGCAGAAATATCAGGCGTATGGACCTATTCTGGAGAAGTATCTGGACTCACCTGACAAGGCGGTAAAATTGAAAGGCGCTTATGATAGTGAAAAGGTGTTAAGTCTGCTGGGCGGTATGGCGGAAGCCATTGAAAATCTGGATATGGATGCCATGGATGCTGTGGTGGAAGAACTGGATAAAATGATGTATCCGAGGAAACAAGAGCAATATTTGGCACAGATGAAAGAGGCAGTGGAAGGTTTGGATGTGGAAACCTGCGAAACGGTCTTGACGGAGTGGAAAAAGGTATTAAAATGAAAGTGTAGGGATTTTCATACATTGGAGGGATGTCTATGAAGTATAAAGTACTGCTCACCGGAAATAACAAAACAATCATCAATGAGTTCTTTACTTATACGGATTTGGAGTTTGAGTGTATTACTACTTCGGAGCGTTATGATGATATCATAAGTCATCTTGCCTATATACAGCCGGATGTATTTGTATATTGTCTTTTTCAGGAGAGGCTTGACGATTTGAAACGTTTTGCCAATATGGAGCGGCATATATCGGAACACGACATTCCACTTGTCATTGTGGGTGATGCAGAGGAATGTAGTAAATTCGCGAAAATGGCCCCGCAGATGCAGCCCTTGGTACTCCAAAAGCCTATTTCAGCGCAGGCTATTGCGAGAGCTATTATCAGTATGCTGAAGGAGAAGAAGGGGGATGATGAGCCGGATGACAAGGAAAATCTGTCTGCGGAGGGAGCGGCGATGGAAGAAAGGCCGAAGAAGCATATTCTGCTTGTAGATGATGACAGCAGAGTATTGCGGATGCTGAAGACTTATCTGGCAGGGCGGTATGAAGTGGCTACGGCAATCAACGGCAATGTCGCGTTAAAATTTTTGGAGACTAAGGATACGGATTTGGTGCTGTTGGATTATGAAATGCCGACAGAGAACGGAGCTGCCGTACTGGGAAAAATCCGTGCCAACAGGAAAACGAAGAATTTGCCGGTTGTCTTTTTGACGGGTGTTACGAAGGAGAATAAAATTAAGGAAGTGGTGAATCTGAATATTCAGGGCTATCTGATAAAGCCTGTTGACATGGAGAAGCTTTTATCTACCATCAAAGGTATTTTGGGATAGAAAGTGATTGCAGGAGGGAAGAAAATGCAAAAACCAAAAGTATATTTTACGAAAAAAATTACACCGGAAGCAGTGGTGGAAATGTTCAAAGTATTAAATATTGATCTGCCGGGCAAAGTGGCCGTTAAAGTACATTCCGGGGAGGCGGGGAATCAGAATTATCTGCATCCGGAGTTTATGCGTCCGATGGTGGAGTATGTGAAAGGCACTATTGTGGAATGTAATACTGCTTATGCCGGTGAGAGAAATTCCACTGAAAAACATCAAAAGCTGATAGCAGATCATGGATGGACAAAATATTTTGATGTTGATATCATGGATGCCGAAGGACCGGATATGGTATTGCCCATTTCAAATGGCAAAGTACTCAAGGAGAATTTTGTAGGAAAAAATATAACAAATTATGATTCCATGTTGGTATTATCTCATTTTAAAGGTCATCCGGCAGGCGGATACGGTGGAGCATTAAAACAATTATCCATTGGCTGTGCATCTACCGTGGGCAAATGCCTCATTCATTCCGGAGGGCTTATTACGGACCAGAATATCGTTTGGGAACATATGGCTGAACAGGATGTATTCTGTGAATCTATGGCGGATGCGGCTGAGAGCGTAGCAGAGCTTTTTAAAGGAAAAATTGCCTATGTGAATATGATGTGTAATCTGTCTGTGGATTGTGATTGCTGTGCGGTGGCAGAGGACCCGTGTATGGCGGACATCGGTATTTTATCATCGCTGGATCCGGTGGCTCTTGACCAGGCCTGTATGGATTTAATCTATCAGTCAGACGATCCCGGCAGGGACCATTTCCTGCACCGGGTAGAATCTCTGCATGGCACGCATACCATTGACGCGGCTTCTGAACTGGGATTTGGTACAAAAGAATATGAATTAGTATGCATTGATTAATTGTTAGGTTTTAAATGAAAACAGCAGCCTGTCCTGAATATTCGGGGCAGGCTGTTTTTTTAGAAAAAATGCAACAATTAACATTTCAGAAACAAAAGTCAAACATTATGCAAACAATGAGGTGTTATCCTCATACCATCAAATGAAATACAAAACAACATTGAGCAGAGGAAAGGAAGGTATTGCATAATGAAAAAGAGTACATTTGTAGCAATGATTTTAGGAACAATTGGAGGAATTTTGTTTGCGCTTGGCATGTGTATGGCGTTGATTCCGGAATGGAATGCGTTCCAGCCGGGTGTCGTTATGGGAGTTATCGGCGCGGTCGTGCTGCTGGTCATGGTGCTTGTGTGGAGAAAGATGGAAAACAAGGCACCGATTAAGCTGTCCGGCAAGACAATCGGTGCAACGCTGATAGGCATTGTCGGTGCGCTGTTGTTTGGCGTTGGCATGTGTCTGACGATGGTATGGAGTCATATGATTGTCGGTATTATCGTTGGGATTGTGGGAATCGTAGTTCTCCTTTGCCTGATTCCGTTTATAAAAGGATTAAAGTAATGAGAACTTTGAGTGTGTGGTGAAAGGAAGGCTTTTACCGCACATTTTTTGAGGATAAGACAGGAGAAAACGGAATGAAAAAGGACAAAAAAGTACATGGAAAAATACATAAGGTGTTACATTCAAGATATTTCGGGGTTGCTTTCGGGATTGCCCTGGCGTTTGTACAGTTGCTTGCAGTGTTCATTTTTCTGTACGAGTTTTTTATGCCGATAACAGTTCTTGCGATTATTTTCCATGTTGTCGTATTGCTGTATGTAATCAATCGTGATGAAATACCGGAATTGAAAATTCCATGGCTGATGATTCTGTTTCTTGTCCCTGTAGTCGGCGCGTTTGTGTTTATGTTATTTTCCAGTACAGAGCAGAGTAAAAAAGAAATTAAAAAGCTGGAAGATACCAGAAAAAAACTTTCTCTGTATCAGCAGCCTTCTGAAGTGATGGAAGAATTAAAAGAAAATGATTTGGAAGCGTATGTACAGGCAAATTATCTGTACCATGCAGCAGGGATGCCATGCAGACGGGCAAATGTTGTTTATTACCGGCTTGGAGAGGAATTCCACGCGGCACTGCTGGAAAGTCTCAAACGGGCAGAAGAATTTATTTTTATGGAATATTTTATCGTGCAGCGCGGAGAGATGTGGGATCCCATACACGAGATTTTGCGGGAAAAGGCGGCACAGGGGATAACGGTGTGTCTGATGTATGACGATTTTGGCTGTATCACTACCTTGCCGGAGCGGTATTATGAGGAAATGCGGGAAGAAGGAATTAACTGTATTCCGTCCAACAAATTCAAGGCAGTGCTTTCAAGGATTCATAATAACCGTGACCACAGAAAGATTACGGTAATAGATGGAATAGTAGGTTTTACCGGCGGGATTAATCTGGCTGACGAATATATCAATGCTTATGTAAAGCATGGCCATTGGAAGGATACGGCGGTGAAAATAGAGGGAGATGCGGTCAGAAACCTGACGGCGCTGTTTCTTGAACTATGGAACATGCAGAATGTGGAGCGTTTGGATATGGCGTCTTATCTCAGGGCAAGATCATTTGCGGATGAGACTAAGGGGCTGGTAGCTCCCTATGGGGATGGACCGGAACCATTTTATAAAGAACCGGTTGGAAAAAATGTATATTTAAATATGATTCATGGGGCAAAAAAATATCTATATATTACGACGCCGTATCTCATCTGCGACTATGAGCTTATGAGTGCGCTTAAAATTGCAGCGAAAAAGGGAGTGGATGTGAGGATTGTAACCCCGCATATACCGGATAAAAAACTGATATTTTTGATGACAAGGTTGAGTTATGAAACATTGTTTGCAGGCGGTGTGAAAATATACGAGTATACACCGGGTTTTGTTCACGCAAAAAATATGCTGTGCGATGATAAATTTGCAGTGTGCGGGACAATTAATATGGATTATCGTTCTCTCGTACATCATTTTGAGTGTGCGGCATGGATGTACGGCACGGATTGTATTCAAGATATGAAAAAGGATTTTAGGGAGATATTTGCGTTGTCAGAACAGGTTACGGGAGAACGGGTTAAGCTGAAATGGTGGAGTCATCTGTTAGCAGAGATTTTGAAGGTGTTTACGCCCCTGTTGTAAAGCGTGTGGCGTTTGCGTGTAGAATTAATATTTTGGAAACAATTCTTGAATGTTACGCAAACATTTAAAC